>JAKAGC010000101.1 GCA_021817755.1 Acidobacteriota bacterium
CATCATCGCACTCGATAACTCCGCATTCGACTTCACCAAGAACCATCGTGACAGGCTCCTCCCTTCCGTTCCAATTGTCTTCGCAGGCGTCAACAACTTCAGCGAAAAGATGCTGGAAGGTTTGGAAAAGACGCGTTGGATTTCCGGTGTATTTTTTAAGCGTAATGAAGATGATATAACGATTCCTCTTCGAATCGATATTCGTATTATAATTGCAGATAATCCTTAAATAGGATTTTGCCGGTTGGGTTATTTTACCGCAATCGCTGCAATCTCAATTTTTGCATCGAGGGCGAGTTTGCTAACCTGAACGGTTGCTCGGGTAGGGGGTTCTTTGGGGAAGAATTTCCTGAATACTTCATTGAATTCTGCAAACTCATTAAAATCAGTAATAAAAACAGTGGCTGAAACCACTTTTGAGAGATCCATGCCTGCTTTCTTTAGTAATAATTCGATATTTCCCAGTACACGTTCAGCCTGTTGCTTAATTGTTCCCCCTTCAAATTTACCGGTTTTGGGATCCACAGCCAATTGACCGGAAATATAAAGCGTATCTTTAACCAGGATTGCAGGACTGTAGGGAAGGTTTGCAGGCGCATCCGTCAAATGAAATATGGTTTTAACCGGTTTTTGATCTTCAGCCCTCAAACCAGGGAGTAATACGATAAGCATGCCAAGCAGGCAGAAAATAAACAAATAAGATTTTCTTGTCATAAGACCTCCTTTCTATTAAACTATATAAAAAAAAAGGGGTTGCAATCTCTTGCAACCCCAGTTTTTTAGAAGTTAAGAATTACATTATACAGGTGGTACACCAGGTCTTACCGCAAGAAATACAATCGGTTGCACATCTCGAGACAGATTCTACCCCGCCGCGAATTGCTGTCAGTTGTTGATCATTCAGATTTGAAACAGTTTCCTTGTTGATTTCAAGTTTTTTTACTAATTTTTTGATTTTCATGTTTTTTTTCCTTATTTTTTTTTAAAATTTTTTTTACAAGATTAATTCCTCTAGTTTAAAATTTTTACTTTTGTTTTAATTTGTGAAGGACCTTCCATTCCTAAAACACTCTTAACTTTATTTAACATTTTTTACTCCATTTAATTTAGATTTTCAAGTTAGCACAGTAAATTTTATTTGTCAATCCCTTGGGTCACATTTTTTTGATTTTTTATTAGAGGTTTTAAATCGTTTTTAAACATGATATAATAAAACAGGAAAGATAATGAATACAATAAAGCTGTTTATACGGTCGATGAGAGTGCATCAGTGGGTGAAAAATGTCTTCATTTTCGCCCCTATGGTATTTGCTTCGCATTTTTTTCAAGCGGGATATATTGTTCATTCATTAATCGCATTTGTATTGTTCGGTTTAGTCGCCAGCTCGATCTACATATTTAACGATTGTGTCGATAAAGAAAGAGACCGTTTACATCCAGATAAAAAAAACAGGCCGATTGCTTCGGGGAAATTATCCATAGCTGTTGCAATACCATTGGCTCTTATCGTTCTTCTCACATCCTTAACTGCTGTTTTTCTTTATAACCGCTACTTTTTCATCATTTCCCTTATCTATATAGTAATGAATCTTGTTTATTCCGTTTATTTGAAAAAAGTAGTTATTCTGGATGTGATGATTATCGCTATCGGTTTTGTGATGCGCGTAAAAATAGGGGGAGTTATCAATAATATAGAACTCTCACCATGGATACTTATCATTACTTTCTTACTGGCAATACTCCTGGGATTGATAAAACGGCGGCAGGAATTTATTAAAATTTCCCAGGTGAACAATAATGAAATTGAAACCCGCCTCACTTTGAAAAAGTACAATCTCTCTCTCCTGGATCAATTGATCTCTATTACAACGGCAACAACACTGATTTCTTACATCGTGTATGTTCTTAATCCGGATGTTCAACATAAATTTAAAACGAAAGAACTTTATTTAACCGTGCCATTCGTGATTTTTGGAATTTTTAGATATCTCTATCTTACTTATGTTAAAGGAAAAGGCGAAAATCCGGCTGAAATTCTTTTTTCCGATATCGCATTTACCTGCAATGCGTTTATGTGGGTTTTACTATTTATGGTATTGATGGTATTAAATAAAATATAGGTAAACATTATTTTCCTCTTTAGGGGATATTTTGAAACGATGTCCCGGTATGGAGTTGTTATGGAAAACGAACTGGACATTTTGAAAAAGTTATACCGTAGTACCTTCCAGGAAAATGAACTGATCGAAATCTATTTCCAATACCGTAACAGCTACCGTGTAACTGTCAGTCTTCTTCAACAACCCCGCTTTCCCGATAAATATGCACTGAATATTATTCCCAAAGTTTTTCCTATCGATCTTCTAAAAATTTCTAAAAATAAACGCACGAATCCCAATATTCGAAAACGTGCTGAATTGGAATTCGTTGCAAAATACAATCGTTATCCTCTTGGCGAAAAAATTTCCTATATGAAAATTGCTCCCAATTCCCTAATTTACTATTTTATTGAAGAATCGGATGAACGAATCCTGCTGACCATCCTTGAAAACCCTAACCTTACAGAAGAAATTATTTTGAAATTTATAAATAGAAGCTCTCCGCGCTTTACTTTTTATGAAGCTCTGTCCCGCTCCGAATGGTATAAGCGTCCCCAAATTGCCGATGCCATTTCTAATGATCCTACGGCTCCAATAAAAATTATTCTCATGATTATTCCTTATCTTAATTTAAGGCAACTTGAAAGACTTTTCCAGGATCCGGATACGCATCAGGTTGTTAAAAATAATATCCTTGAATATCTTAAGGAACGATCCTAAATACCACTGATTATTCCTTTTATCAAATAATAAATTGAATTATTTTATCAAAAAATACTCCTGCCATTGCTTCTGTCTGTGCAATTTTGTAGAATATACTCTTTGTTTTTTTCTATTGTTCTACAAAGGAGTATACAAATGAACTTTTTCAAAAGGTACATATCCCTCACTTTTTACATTCTTATTATCTGTATTACTATGCCGGCAAGCGATACCGTTCTTCGTGTCGGGCTTCATACTTTTCCGAATTCCCTGAATCCCATCTATTCCACCACAGAAGACTCCCAGCCTGTTATCAATAAAATCTTTGATTCACTTTACTATTATGACAGAGAAGGAAAGATCACTTCGGATTTAATCGCCGGGGCAACCTCCTCGCTGGAAAAAGGGCGAAGTGTTACACGTCTGACACTTAAGAAAGGAATTCGTTTTTCAGATGGAAAAGAACTGGATGCCAACGATATCATTCAAACAATTCGTACTCTTAAAAACCCTGTTTACAATTATCCGTATTTATCAACCACTGACTGCATCGATTCAGTAGAAAGAATCGATTCCTACAATCTGATTATCAGATGGAGCAGCCCTATTGTTTCCTGGCAAAATCATCTTACTTTTAAAATATTGAATTCCAGGCAAATATCAAACGTTTCACCGGCTACATTGAGAAAATTGAACCTCTCGGGAACGGGTCCATATGTTCTGAAATCAGTTATGGCACCTGTTCGGATTATTCTGGAAATTAATAAATTCTACTCGGTTCACGAGCAAAAATTAAATTCATCGATGAATCATCCCATGTACCGGTATATTCATTACGATGTTTTTACGGATGCTTACCTGGCTCCTTTAAAACTTATAAACCATGAAATCGATATTTGTGAACTTCAACCGGAAAGTGTTGTTTCTTATTCGAGGTTGCCTGAGTGGCAAAAGAAATTCCGTGTTATTTCTTATAAAAAATCGGGGTATACATACCTGGTATTCAATTTAAAAAATCCGGCCATTACTCCCAATCTGCGTAATCATATTTATAATACGCTAATTGCCGGTAATTTCGTGGAACGTTTTCTTGAACAAAAAGGAGAACCTGTTAAAACTCCTTTTTTATATCATAATTCTCATGAGGCTTCGAAACGACTAAATACGTTTCCCTTAAAACCGGTAACACTGAAAATCCTGACCAACTCGGAAAGCAAAGTTCGTAAGGAGTTTATCCTATTTCTATCGGAAGAACTCAAACCGCTTCATATTACCCTGGAACCTTTTTTCCTGGAATATAATGCATTTCTCGATTACTTAAAAAAAGGCAAATTTGATCTTGCTGTTTCAGGATATATGATGGATACGGATTATAATATGAATGAAATATTTCATTGGGATTCTTATTTCAATTACTCATCTTTCCGGGATGATCAAATGGAATTGCTTCTGCAAAAAGGATTGATGGAATTCGATCCGGTTAAACGTGAATCCATATATACCGAAGCTTACGAAAAATGGAAAAAAAGCTTACCGTTTATTCCTTTATTTAGCCTGTATTACTATGTGGGCGTATCCCGGGATGTTCCTGTTCCAACCGAGTTTTACTCTGTTGTAAGTTCCGAAGGAGATTTTCTATTTAATATTTCCCATTGGAAACCGAAAATATCCAAGAGTTTATAATTCTAAAAAGGATTTTAGATATCTGATTTACAATACGATACCTCTTTAAATACAATCGAAAATTAGCAGAAGATATCCGTCAACTTGGAGTTTTTCCCCTTTTGTGCTATAATACATTTGAAAAGTATTTCTGGTAATTATGTATGATGGTAATCCCTATTCCCGGAGAATTAATATGAATGAAACCGCAATTCTGGTTAAAAATTTAAACAAGACTTTCAAGAGCCTCAAAGCTGTCGATAATCTTGATTTCCACGTGTATAAAACCGAATGTTTTGGTCTTCTTGGACCAAATGGAGCCGGAAAAACAACAACGATGAAACTTCTTTACGGCAAATCGGAATTCGATCCGAATCAAGATACAGTGATTTCTATTTTTGGAAATTCTCCTCAAACAAATGCATTAACGATAAAAGCGTTTTCGGGAATTATTCCCCAGCAAGATAACCTCGATACTGAGCTAAATGTTGCTGATAACCTCTCGGTTTATGCGCAGTTTTATGGATTTTCAAGAAAAGAAGCAAAAAAACGGATCGACGAACTCCTCGATTTTATGGAACTACAGGAAAAGGCAAAAGTTAAAATAAAAGAGCTTTCGGGTGGTATGCAGCGAAGGTTGACTATCGCGCGAGCTCTTTTAAATAAACCGAAACTGTTGATCCTGGATGAACCGACAACCGGTCTCGATCCCCAGGTCAGACACCTGATCTGGAATAAATTACGCGAATTAAAAGAATCGGGTGTAACGATTCTTATAACTACTCATTATATGGATGAAGCGTTTAATTTGTGCGATCGCATTATTATAATGGATAAAGGCCGTAAACTGATCGAAGGAAAACCGAGAGAACTGCTTTCCGAAAACCTTGAAAAATTTGTGTTGGAAATACACGGCATTAAAAAAGAATCACCGGATTGCTCCAACCTGGATAAAGAAAATATCCGGTGCGAATTTCATGGCGATTCATTATATGCATTTAGCGATAATGTCGAGAACCTTTCCCGGTTCGGTGAATCTTTTAAAGATTATGTATATCATATCCGCCACGCCAACCTTGAAGATTTATTCCTGAAAGTAACAGGAAGGAGTTTAAATGAGTTACAATGATGACTACCCCATACCGTCTTTCTTCCAGCGGATTTATAGCGTCTGGATGCGCCATATACGTGTTTATTTTTCAGAATTTTTTAGTAACGCTGTTCCTCCTTTTTTCGAACCCATTATCACACTCGGTGGGCTTGGAATAGGTTTGGGTATGGTTATCCCTAAAATGGGAAACATGAGTTACTGGCTCTTTCTGGCAAGCGGATTATTGGTAACCAATGCCATGTTTATGGCCGCTTATGAATGCTCGTTCGGTACATTTATCCGCCTCGAATTCAGGAAAATCTACGATGGAATGCTTGGAGCACCGCTCTCTCCCAATGATATCATTATCGGAGAAATACTTTTTACCGGAACTAAAGGACTTTTCTTCTCCTTTGCTTTTCTTGTTGTGGCATGGATAACAGGAATCATAAGGAATCCTTTAAGCATTATGACTATTTTTATCGGTTTTCTTACCGGAATAATGTTCGCTGCTTTATCTATGTTTATAACATCCTTTATCAATAATATCACTCATTTCAATTTCTATTTCACGGGATTATTAAACCCCATGTTCTTTCTTTCGGGTGTTTTATTCCCTGTTGAAAATTTACCGAAGGTGTTGATATGGATTGCCGAATGTATGCCTATGACTCATGCAGTTAGATTATCCCGGGCATTTTGTATCCCGGGTGGAATAAAACCGCATCTGTTAATCGATCTCATTTACTGTCTTCTATTCACTTTCTTTTTCGGATGGATTTCTATCAAGCGAATTAAAAAGAGATTAATCATATAATAAATATAGCATTTTATTTGAAGAGCTTTTGCTCGGTGAGGGAAAATGCGTGTTTGGGATATTAATCCGGGTTACTTGAACCGTCAGAGCCTTCTCGGGGAGCACAGGGAAATTCACGCGTTGTTTTCGGTGCTGTGGAATCACAAAAAAGGATATTCCCGGCACCCGGAAACACTTCGTTGGGTAGGGAAATTATCGGCATTGGAATATCGACATAACCTCCTGGTGGCGGAAATGCATCTGCGAGGATACGGGCATCATTCACCTATGACGGGAAGCAATGACGATCCGTTTCAACATCAATATGTCGATTCTCCTTTCCGTCAATTTGAAATCTTGAAACAAAAATATGAGGAGCGCGAGAAAGGGAGAATTCCGATGCCTATGAATGCACAACAATTATGGGCTCAGCATAAATACTCCGTTCTGGCCAGGGACCCTGAATATTATAAAGCGATGGGGCCGAAAGTTTCAGGGAATAAAGATGATCTCTTTTTTGAAACTCTATGCCTGGAATTAGTCGAGCTTCTCCAAATCCCACCAAAATCGGGACGTTTATTGAACGCTATTCAACACATGTGGGGGTATGTCGATCAATATGAAGCGTTACCACAGAATGCGGAAGAACCCCGCATTTTACTTGAAGCAATCCGTCGCCTTTCCTTTCAACACAATGTGATTTATCTGATTCAATCAACTGCGTTGAGCGACCTTAAAGAAGGGCTGCGCCCCCTTCTGTAGTTGTTTTAAAACCTACAAAAGGGGACGCATTGCCATCAAATCGATGGTGGTAATAGTATGGCGTTAAATAACAGTTTGAATCCTGACCGGGTGGATGCCCTAAATTGCGGCCCGAATCCAAATAAAACAAGCTGTCCTTTATTTTTCTTCAACCAGACCATAACCGGTTGATTCTTTAAAGTCTCTTCTTTTTCACAATAACCGCTTAACAGGATATTCTTTTCAGGGAATAAACCAATTACCCGGCGATCGGTGTCAAATTCAGGAATAGTGGTATTAAATACGACATTTCCTCTAAAAAACACACCGATTTCTTTTTGCATTCCCCAGGTTAAGGGGTGGTTTTCCATTAATGAAATCCGAAGGAGTGAACCTGGACAGAAAAGTCCATCTTTTCTCAAGAAGGGAGCAATATTGGCAACAGGAAATTGGAACACTTCTTTGGGTTGTTTGGGCTCGGATAATTCTTGCGTTCCCATAAATAATGCTGTGGAACCGCCCCAGGATATAATAATTCCTCCCTTATTCATAAATAACATTAACCTGTTCATACCTTCTTTCCCAATTTTTTTTGAAAATTCGGGGGGGTAAGAGGGAATATAATCATCGGGGTCTTTCACTTCGGAACCACCTCCGGCTAATGCCTGTTTTCTTTTATCAGGGAAAATTACGACATCAAAGTTTGCTTGAAAGTCGGTTGTATCGAATTCACCAGGGTGGAGTACTTTAAAAGGAATACCATAGGTATCCATGATATAACGTGTCCAACCGGCATCCATATCGTGTTCATATGTTTCTACCAATGCAATACGCGGCAGTTTCACGATTACTGCTTCCACGTTGGCTTGTTTATCGATGACGTGGGGTGTTACGGTTAATTCGGATAAAATCGATTTCATCGGGGCTGTTTTTCCATTGGAATAGATAATAAAACTACCTGCGGGGAAATCTTCTCCGTCTATAGAAACGGGTTTTTGTACGCGATAAACCGCTAATCCATCTGTTAATGCTTTAAAAACGGCTTTATAATTTTCATTATTATTTGCAGTAAAAACGGCTCCAAAAAGCGAATTGGGAATTTCTTCAGTTATCGAATATGATTTTTCGATTTTTTCCAGCATTGTATCGAAACCTGTGGGAAGAATATCCAAACGATCGATTTCTACGGATTTCAATCCCCTGTGCAAAGGAAGCGACCAACTGGTAATATCGTATGGTTTGATTACTTCGCCTCCGGGAGTATAATGACGAACGGGGTATTCCTGGGCTTCCATTACTTCCTTGATAAATGCTCGGAAAGGCTGTGAAAGAGGAATAACAATATCACCTTTGGCATATATGGTATCTGCGATCATTACATCTTTCGTCAGAGAAAAAACATATACGCCGTGTTCTTTCATGAGATTGACCAATCCGACCAATTCGCTGAGATCATGTTGTTTTATAGGTAGGATATAATAGTAAGGGGGAATGGTTTTTCCATTATTTACTTCTTTCCGGCAAATATCGTTCCTGAATTTCAATATATCCTCTTTATTGGCTGAGGCGGTTTTGAGTATCGACATTGTGGATACGACTTCATATTGAACGATATCCGATAAATGCCACCAACCACCGGGCCAGGGAAGAGGCATATTAATGCTCTTTTTGTATTCCGAAAGCCCTTTGCCTTCTACCGATAGTTCGGTGGGTTCAATGTAAATGGGAGTAGCACCTTTAACGCTGGCTGCTTCGGTTAAAAACGCAATTACATTTTTCCACAGGCAAGTTTCGGTGGAACTGATCCAGTAATTATCGAATAGAAAATGCTGCGATACACCGGCTAAACCTTCTTTGGTCATGTCTTTCATCAAATTGGAACCGAAGATACCGATCCAGTTCCATAAACCTGCATCGATATTCTCGGCAATGGGATCATGAACGGGAGGGACAAAATACCGTGTGCCTGTAAAACCCATCTGGTGTTTTTCGACCATTACCTGGGGAAACCAATCCAGGTTGTATATTGCAGCAATGGCCTTATTATCATCCTGGGTTAAGGTGACAAAATCCCGGTTATTGTCATGCCCGACGTATTTATGATAAACACCGGGTAAATCCGAACCTTCGTACCGTGTCCCTTTGTATTTCCGGTAGTTTTCTACCACCATATCATATCCATCGGGGTTGTGATTCGGTACGATCATATAAACGGTATTATTCAGCCATTCCAGTTTCACAGGGTCTGTGGTTGTCGCGAGATCGAATGTAATAAGAGGAATAGCCGTAGACGGGG
>JAKAGC010000102.1 GCA_021817755.1 Acidobacteriota bacterium
CAAGCCAACGACGATATGGAAACCGGATTATACAATCCTGATATTTCTACCTTTACAGCCTATTATTCATGGAGTCATTTAATCCCCATTACACGTGAATTCGGCACATTGATTACATTTGTCGCTCCTTACGGCAGCCTGATAGTAGGTAAGGGAGTTCTGGTGAGTTTGGATGGTTGGACTCCTGATGATATGTTTATCAAAAAAGAAGCTGCTTTGGTTATTCAATACCCCTCGCTTCCGGCATCAAAATGGCTGAAACGCATGCCGAATCTTGCTCCTCAAATCGAAGAAAGAAAAAAGAAACTAAAGGATTTTATCGATAAATCTTATAAGTATTATTTGCGATGGGTTGAAAATAAAGGCACACCTCCCGCCGAATATAACGTTAAATATGATGCGATGTTGTCTTTATGGAAAGACAAATTACCCGTGATTATCGATGTGCGTAAAGATGAGGCCATTAAAGAAGTACTCAAATTGGGAAAGGATTATAAATTGAATCTCATCCTTTATAGTGCTTATGATGGCGAAAAACTGCTAAAAGAAATCAAAGAATCCGGTTTCCCCGTGATCCTGGATTCGATGTTTACGGAAAATACCGATTGGGAAGACGGATACGATAAAGTTTACCGTTTACCCGGACTTCTTGCACGTGAAGGAATTCTTTTTGCATTCTCATCCCAGGCATCTTCCAATGCTTATGATATCGGTGTTCAAGCAGGGCGGGCAGTCGCCTTCGGTCTCTCTCAAGAAGATGCCGTAAAAGGTTTGACGATGAACCCTGCAAAAATTCTCGGAATACCGGAGTATGGAACAATTGAGGAAGGAAAAATTGCAAACATCATAATCGCTTCCGGTAATATCCTGGAAACAACTACGTTTATTAAAGATGTTTTTGTAAAAGGGAAACGAAACACAGCAAAGAGTTTTTATCAGAAGGAATTTAATAGAGCTAAAGATCGTATTTCCGGTGAGTATTAATATTAGTAATTTATAATTGAAACCGGGGACTTGATTTGTGATAAAGTCCCCGGTTTTATTTCTCTTAATAGATGGTTAGGGTAACAGCTCGGCTTGTATTTCCCTGGGTATTCGTAAGGTTATAAAATGAGATGGTATCCGTATAAACTCCTGCGGCAAGGGATTCGGCATTGCTATTGATGGATACGGTGACAGATGCAGAACTTCCGCTGGTCAGCGTTCCACTAATCGGTGTAAGGAATGTCAGCCAGGGTTCATTAGCTGAGACAGACCAATTGAGTGAACTGGTACTGGGGTTGTAAATGGTATAGGCAACTGAAGCGGGAGAAAAAGACCCACCTGCCGGCCCAGAGGGACTGAATCCGGTTATAGGCGTTACAATAATTCCGTTGTTTCTAACTGTTACCGTAATGGGAAGGGATTCTGTATTTTGCTTCACATCATACGCAATCGCTTTGATCGTATATGTCCCATCTACCACATTTCGGGTATTCCATTGGAATCGATAGGGACTCGAGGTAACGGTTGTGGCAAGGGCATTATTGATAAAAAATTCAACCCTTGTAACTGCCTTATCATCCGTCGCACTTGCCTCAACGGTAATGGTGTCATAGACAATGGAATTATCTGCCGGAGACGTCAGAGCGACAACAGGCGGGCTATCCAGTGCTGTAGCGCTTGCTATAAGGGTATGAGAACTATCCATTGTAATATCCCCATTTGGAGAAACTTCAGCGCCGTCGAGAGTTACTTTGAGATCAACATAATTGGGTTTTAGAGAATACGCATAGGAAACGATAGAGCCTTCATTGTAATTGTAAACTCCGGAACTTGGGGCACCTTCTACGCCTTCACCCTGAGTTACATTGAGTGTGTAGCGTGGGACCGCACTGACTAAAAGAGTAACGCTGTAACTCTGACTTCCTTTTCCATTAGTCAGATTGATAAATTTAAGACTATCTGAATAGGTATTAACAGTTAAATATTTGGCAAGCTCATTTATTGTTACAGTCACTTCACATATCGCATTTGGTGCCAGTTCACCGGAAGTACCCGAAAGGTTTAACCAGTTGACTTCTTTGGTTAAAGACCAACGGATATTTCCACCACCTGTATTTTGAAGCGTATATTTAATATTTTCAGGAGTAAAGGGGCCACCCACTCTGCCCGAGGATTCAAAATTTCTTCCCAATACAGTTAATACACCCAGGTTGGTTGTATCCTGCTGCGTGACTTTTATTTCAACTTCGGGAATGCCGCTAAGATTGGTACTATATAATCTGAATGTGGTTTCATCCGAAATATAATCGCTATCGATGGCGGATTTAAATGTAACAGACTGCGGGGTTGAATAATTATCAGGAGTAAAAGTTAATAATCCATTCTCAGGTAAGTAGATGGTGTTAATATCGGAACCATCCTTTGGCACTATTTTGGCAGTTAAATCTGAAGGCGGTTTGTCGCTTAAATAAACCGAAATCTGAATTTGGCCCCCTTCCGGTATAGTGATATTATTATTGTTCACTATGAAAGTAGGAACTTTGGTCAATGTGCTGGATACTTTGGATTCTTTACCCGCAACAACATTAACCGTTGTTTCATATGTATAATAGCCATCCAGGGTTAATTTCACACTATGCTGTCCCGGTGAAATATTACTCAAAATGGCATTCGTTGTATTGCCCGTATCGTTATTATCAAGAAGAATTTTTGCTCCTGTTGGAGTAGAACTTACATTAATTGTTCCCGTCTTTGGGGATTTCTTCTTTAACAGAAGAGCCAGGATAACTCCAATAGCAACAACTCCCAGTACTACCGGGACCCAAGGGAATTTTTTCTTTTTCCCTTGTTCTTTACTCCCTTGTTTTGCAATGGTTTTCTGAGATGTCTTCTCTTTTTCCAGAAGGTCTTTGCAATCGGATTTTTTCTTTAATACTTCCTGATTATCCGGGGTGTATTTCAAAACAGCATCATAACAGGATAATGCTTCTTCGTAATTTTTCTTATCGATAAAATTCTGTGCTGCTTCCAGTTGCGGAAAAATCTTTTTGGATTCAATTTGTGTAACGGCTGCTTTTACTTCTTCATCTCCAGGACTCAATTTATTCAAATTCACTAACAACTGGTACGCTTTTTCAAACCGGCTTTCCTTGAAATGTTCCAAAGCCGTTTGTCTTAGCGATAGCGTTTCATCACAGTTTTTGATTTGTTTCTCGAAAGCACGGTTTGGTAATTTTTGAGAAATGACGCGGTAAAGATATTTAGCCCGTGTATAGTCTCCTTTTTCAAAGGCATTTTCTGCATCTTCAACGAATTTATCAACAGCCATTTTTGACAGGTAATCTTTACGTGCATCATCATAAACTTTTTTAAAATAAGAATCCGATTCTTCGATACTAAAAAACCAGTTGGAATCAAAGGATAGCCTCAGTAATTCCCCCACCTTCTCAGGATTCACTGCAAAGTAATTCTTTGCAAGGAAGTAATAAGCTTCTGCTCGTTTTTCGGTTGTCGTTGTCTGATCTGCAATATACTCTTCCAACAGGCGAATCGATGTTTCATAGTCCCCCAATTCATATTTTGCTTTCCCCTGACTTAATTTATCGGCGGGGGGTTGGTTACTTTGTGCAAAGGGATAATTCGAAGCCAGAATAAACCATCCGAAAAAAAACAATGCAAGGATAGTGGTTCGTTTTAAACGTATTCCCTTTAATATTTGAAACATTTTATCCCTCCCGGGTTAAGATTAATTTATTTAAATATTTCCCTACTTTATATCGAATTGTCCAGGGTTTTACACTTACGCTTGCACCTTTTTTATCTTTAGGTGATGTAAGTGATATCCGGGACATTTTTTTTGTGATCGAGCGTTTGATAAGTTCTTGCGATTGAGGATCGGAAAGCGTCAAATCCGCTATATTGACATTGGAAACGGAGAGTTTACCGTTTTTATCTACCTGGATTGTGATGGCGATTCTTCCCATGACACGAAGACTTTCAGGGATATCCGGGATTTCGATCCGGCGTAGTTGTTCATCGAATCCATTTACAATTCCCGGAGATAATTCGGAGATAGAAAGCGTCTTGTTTTCAGATTCATTTAAAAAGGCTTTAATCCTGGAAATTTTCGATAAGGTGGAATCATCTATCTCTATTGTATTTCCATCTATAACAGAGCCGTAATTAGCCAGGAACTCGCGGCACTTCGTTTTCTTTTCGTCATCCGAAGCCAGACTCCCGATAAATTGAATGACATTTTCCGTATCGTTTCTCAAAGAGAGGATAGCATTTCTTGAATCCATATCTCGTTCTAATTCCTTGAGGAATGCAGTATATGATATTTTCCGTGCCTTATCGATAAGATTTCGGGCTGTTGAAATATCATCTATGGCAATCGCATCCCGTATCTGTTTGAGATAAGACTCGTAATCTATTCGCTCCTGAGTGACTTCCGATATTTGAGGAGAGAACTGATATGAAAAATTTTTATTTAGCTTGAATGCATAGACAAGAAAAACCAGTGAAATTAAAATAGCGCCCCCAGCAACAATGCGTTGCCATTCGATAAATTTCCCACTTTCCACCTGGGGTTCAACTGAAATAACAGGGCGATTAACAGGGCGATCGTTCTTCCCATTTGAAGGGGAGATGGTTTCCAGGTCGCGAATAATCTGTTTCATCTGGTGGTAACGTTTTTCACGGTCTTTTTCAAGACATTTCATAATAACCCGTTGGGTTTTTCTGGAAACCCCTTCCAGTGGGAACGGTTTTTCATCGATGGAGATGATTTGTTCGCGGGTTTTATAGGGAACATCACCCGTAAGAAGCTGGTACATCGTCACACCGAACGCCCATACATCCACCTGCTCATTTTCGCGACCAAAACGGTTGCTCAGTTGTTCAGGTGCCATATATGGCCATGTGCCGATGTTATCCTGTCCCGTTAATTCCGTCAAAGAACGGCTCATCCGGTGAGACACACCGAAATCCAGAATTTTAACCTGCCCTTCCACAGATTCCATTATATTACGCGGTTTCAAGTCCCGGTGAATAATATTTTGATTGTGGGCTTCGGTCATACCTTCCGCCACTTTTATCATTATCCGTATCACATCGGATTCTTTTAATTTTCTATCCGGGAACCTGGACATCTTTTTTTCAAGACTTTCCCCTTCGATATATTCCATCACAATGAAATATTGTCCATCTTGTGCTTCCAGGCTTAAAACTTTTACCACATTGGGATGAACAATACCCGATGCAAGGGAAATTTCACGTTTAAGGTCTTCGAATGCCAGAGGAGAGGAAGCCACTTCCGGTGGAACCATTTTAATGGCTTTTTCTTTTTCTTCCAGGGTATCCCAAACTTTATATACTACCCCCATACCTCCCCTACCAATGATTTCCCGGATGCGGTATTTTCCAAGAATACGTCCCACTAAAGCTTCCGGTATGTATCTTGGATTACCTGTTATCATAAGAGGATATCTCCGAAAACCGGGTTGTTGGATTTATTCCCCGAATAAATAATATTCCCTTGTTCATCGATAGTAATCGTTTTATTTTGGGGAGCACCGAACTGGGAAAGAGAGAGGGATTTTTTTAGAAGGACAATCACTGCATTTCGTTCTGGAACTTCATTGACCTGGTTTTTATCTAACCACAAAAGGTTTCCACCTTTTTTATCATGTGTGACATTACGTAAAACATGGGAGTCTTCAAATTGTAAGAAACGAAAGGAGATGATATTACCCAATTGAATCACATCGCCGTTTGCAAGTTCTCTATAGGTATTCGGTTCTATTTTTTCAGTATTAAGAAACACACCGTGTTTACTGTTTAAATCACATATCTCAAACTTTAAAGAATTTTGATTCTCCTGGGTAGAAGTTGGTGTTTCAGAAGAATCAGAGACTGGCTTTTTTTTCAAACGTAAGAGGAGGTGTTGCCTGGAAATATCTACAAATCTTAAATTGATATCATTACTCATTGCATCCGATGGATGCTCTTTGCGTTTAATACTCCCCACTTCAATGGAACTTTTTTTATTTAAATTGATAATCGTTATAGGTGTTCGATTGATTTTAAAGACAGGGACATCGATATGGCTGCTGTCGATTACCGGTTCTTCCTCGACTTTACCATGGTATCGATTTAGTTTCTCAATAATTTGATCTGCCGTTGGGCGGATATTCGGATCCACATTAATCATCTCTAAGAGAATCGTATAAATCTCTTTCAGATCTTGTTGAATTTCCGGATTACTCAGTTCTTTTTGTAAATAGTTTCTATAAAAATTAAATATTTTAAAGTTAAACTTGAATGCATTTTTTATCCGGCGAGTAGGAATTTTCATAAGAAGGCTTTCTTTAAATAACGAATTAAAATCATTTTCTTCTTCCTCAGAAAGAATGATTTCGCCTTCCATTGTTGGATCCGGTTCTACATTCGGAACCTGGCTTGAAAAGAATTTTGAGAAAGCGACCCCTGCTGAAAAGATATCGATGAGCTGGGTTACTTTTTTCTTATTATAAAACATTTCCGGAGCAATATGACCCGGAGTTCCGCAGTAGTATATGCGCGAGTTAATAAAATCTTCTATCTTCAGGTAGTATTCAAAATCGCCTATTTTCAGCCTGTTATCCACAAGGAACAGATTATCCAGTTTAATATCGAAGTGGGCGCGATTCCTGGAATGGATGATACGCAAGCCTTTGAGGAATTCGATAAACCATTTTAATTTTCGTTCCCGTGGTGCGTCCATTTTAAGAATTAGCGTTGAATCCGCTTTTTCCCAAAAACTCGCATAGACTTTTCGATCGAAAAAGAGTTTATTTTTTTTCTTAACGCTTCCCACACACAGGTAATCAATAGGTATGGAGGGATAGAGGATATTTAAAAAATACTCATCATATCCATCTTCCATTTCGACGCGGACGCTGTCGAATTTATCTTTGAAATCTGCCATTTCATAGCTCATTCGGAGGGAGACCAGTTTCTTGTCGATTAAGGCAAGAAAAACATAACATGAACGCCCGCTTCCTAAAATACCCACGATTTCAAAAATTTCATTTTCTCGATATCTGTTCTCTCGAACCAGATAAATTTTATAGTCAATATCTTTTTTCTGGAACTTGCGAAAAAGTTCTTCTAGAGATATACTCTCCCGGTCAAATTCCCGTTTTACAGATGCTGTTTCCACGTTTTTTACCATGCGCCATCCATAACAGAATAATCTATTAAATGAAATCCGTAATTCTACAAAAGATTATTTTACCACGTTCGGATAAAAGTTAAAAGATATCTAATGGTTTATAAAAAATTTTATAAGAAGTCGGTTTATAAACATCGGTTGTGGATGTAGAGTATTTACAAGGATTTTTTTTCATAAAAAATACTATTTTTTGAGGGTCATTAAATTGCCAAATCATTTGGTAGTAACCACATCAGTCTCATTTTTAATTAGAATGGCCTCACATTTAATGAGATGAGCCTCTCTATTAATGAAGATGGTGCATTACCAAAAGAAGATTAAGAATTTCAGAGAAAAGACAGCATCATTATTTATTAAAAAAGTGTTGTGTCATTCAAAGAGAAGTTAATCTCATTTAAAGAGAAGAGAATTTCATTCAGAGAGAAGAAAGTCTCTAAATTTATGAAATTAATCTCACTCAATGAGAAGTTAACTTCATTCAGAGTGAAGACAATTTCACATTTTATGAGAAAAGTGTCATTCAATTAGAAGTTAATGAGATTCAGAGGGAAGTTGGCTTTTCTTTTTGTGAAAATAGTCTTATTCAAATGGAAGGTAGTGAAGTTCAAAAGAAAGAGGCAATATTCTGAGAGGGAATGTATAAAATTTTTATTTGAAACCATTAACAATAAACAAGAAAGTAACTGCCTTACAACTTTTTTTTATAGATTTTTATGAGGAATCTGAATATGAATTTATCTTTTTATGCGTTTAACCTGTTTTCTGAAAATAAATTCCGTTGAATTGGCTTTCGATATTTCTGTTCTTTCTTGTTCTCATTCTTCTCAATCTTCTCTCGAAGCTCTAGGCCCACATTCAATATAAAATTCTCCCAATCTTCCCTCTTGTTCAAACTCGTAAATTGTTTTAAGGGAGCCGAATAAACCACCACTTTTTTATTCTGGTGAACAAGTCTGTAAATATTAGTTAGTGTACCTCTACTCTTTCCATCCCAAATCATTAAGCCGGCAGTAGCTTCCTCTGCCATCATCCTATCTTTAATCGAATAATAATCGAAATCTTTTTTACTGTTAAATGATGGAATTGAACGAACCGGCCAGGAACCCAGGTTATTACGGCAAGCTCCTTCCATGCAGAATACTTCTACATGGTTATATGCATGATCTTTGAAATATTTTTGAGCAGCTTTATCTGCTCCATTGGCATCTCCAATGAGAACGGTATGGCCTTTATTGATAATGTTATTCAATCTTTCTTGTACTTCCGGACTAAGGTGAGAAACATTCCGGGAACCTCCAAGAAATACTTTAATCATTTATTGCTCCTTGTTCTTGTGATAGACAGGGCAAAGACTTCGACAGCCATTCCAAAATCATAAAGATTGGCTGTAATGGCATTCATCGTAGCTCCGGAACGAAAGAGATCATCAAAAAGCAAAATCCTTTTTCCTTTAGTAATAGAATTTTGAATAGCGTGTGCGCCTTCTAATAATTGCAAACGTTCATCATAATTATAAATATCTTTAAGTTCAGGGATATCTTTAACTCTTGTAACAGCAGTATTTGTATAAGGAATATTTAAAGTCTTACTCAAGGTTTCTGCAAGGATAAATACCGGTTGTATTTGTCTTCCGGCGCGTGATGGAGGTACCGGAATTATTAAATCGATGGGTGGCCTCCATACTGATAGGAAATTCCCGGCAGTGAAAATTATTTCATTTACAACCGACAAGTCCGAGCGATATTTTAAACGATACATATGTTCTCCAATATCTGTTCGAGTGGTATCAAATATCGGGTGACCATACTCATCATCTCCTTTGTATATACTGTCTAGAGTATGCTCATCAAGAGCAAAACCCTCTTTCCATCGGCCAGGAATTCTTAATGGTTTTATTTCAATCATTTTAATCTCTTCTTTTTAGATAGAGGTTTACATAAAAAATTCTGCTCGATATACTTAGAAAACCAATCAATTTATTCATTATCAATTATTATACATATAATATAACTAAGTTTGAAAGTCAAGCTTTTTCAAAAAAACAAAAAGGAGAAAAAGGATAAATTAGTGAGGTAAAGTGGTCCCCTTTGTCAAGACAAAAAAATCTGGCATCCCCCCATTTTTTTTGTTCATGCAGCCAACTCCATCCATTTTAAGCTCGGATGCATTTCAGGAAATAGTA
>JAKAGC010000103.1 GCA_021817755.1 Acidobacteriota bacterium
TCGATTTTCTTCGGAGGTATTTCTTCAAGTAACTGAGTAACATGAGTACACAAAGCTCCTTTGTCGATATGATTCTCACCACCCTCTCTGCGAAAGGATAGAAAAAGTTGAAATGCCTTCTCACGAGCATGAATTGCATCCAATTCATTCCCAACCGCTCGTTCCAGATCATATAATATATTGTATGCATTCCATGGTGTAACGGCAATGCCAAAAGATTTATTGCATTCGATGACCTGTAAAATCTCCTTTCGAGATTCATCGTAGCGTTTCAATTTTAAAAGTGAAATGGCAAGATTACTACGAACACGCACCTCATTAGGCAAATCATTTATTTCACTGTGCTTCTCTACTGCCAGCTGATAAAATGTAACCGCTTCTTCCCATCGTTTCATTTTATCATAGAGAATGCCCAGTTGATTGAGTGATGATGCTTCTCCCGCCTTATCACGTTGTTTTACTCTGATTGATAGTGATTTTCGGTAGGATTCTTCGGCTTCGACCAGATGCCCATCCTCTTCATACACCAAACCAATGTTATGCAATGCAATAGCAATGTATAATGGTTCTTCTATCTCTGTAAATATATTCAATGCATCTCTATATGCATTCATTGCATCATCTAACTTACCCTGGAGCATTCTTACCAATCCCAGTTCACCTTTTTTTACCGCTATACTATGAATATCATTTAATTTTTCAGCAATAGCAAATCCTTGTTCATACACATCTGCAGACTGCTCTAACCGACCCAATTCTAATAAACAGATACCTTTATCTGTTAAAGATGCTGAAATCATCCATTTCGCTCTTTCAATTCCCTGTTCGACGAGGATTTGAAATCGATTATATGCTTCATCCAAATAATAAAGCGCCTCTTCACTCAATCCCTCAATGCGTAATAGTCTTCCCATTAATAAAAATGCTATTGCAATATCATAGGGCGCTTCTGAATAAGCGGTTTCACCAAATTTTTGGCATTGCTCTAACATAGTTTTTACCTCAATTAACGCCTGTTGAAAATACTCGGCATCTATCATTCGCTCGACGTTGGATTGAATAGAAATAAATTTGGTATGGTTCCATTCTTTAACTTTCCAAGATTCCTTTTCTCGTATGGCTACAACCTTTGTCAATAAATAATGCTTTCCCAATCTTGTTATAAGCCTTTCTAAAAGAGAGGCTAGTCTAATTGTTTGCTCAGGGTTTCTCTGCTTTACCATATATTTAAAAAAATGGATTAAATTAGGTAATTCCTGAAGAGTTAAAATATTTGACAGTAGTGAATCCTCGAAATGTTGTTCATATAAAAAAACACAAATCTTTTTCATGGATTCAGCCCAGCGTGTGGTGTATTCGGAGAGTTCTACTTCATTTATTTCTTGTTTCAAAAAAGGACTTAATGCCGGGTGAAATCTCAAAAATTTATAAGGCATGAGTTCTACAAGCCTGGTTTGAAGCAATTCATCGACCAATTTATTACACTTATCTTCTTCCAATTCCAATACCGTCTGAATCGTTGCAATACTACCTCCGCTGTGAAATACGGCCAGGGGCTTGATTGCCTCTCGAACCAGGGGCGACAACCGCCGAAGCGACATTTCCACACATGCAAAAAGCGATAACTCCCGATTGCCGGGATTGTTTCTCTCAAGCTCCATCATCAGTTGCAAAATATTCTTTTTGGTTTCATTAATCCCCATTTCACCAATATACGGCGCCATTAACACAAGACTCCGTGCATGACCATTCACGGCCTCCACCAATGTCTCTATACTTGGAGGCGTTCCTCCCGGCTCCTCCTCTTTCGGGAAAATACCCGCATTTGCCATGACATCCGTAACCAATTTAATAGCATCCGTTTGAGAAAGCCGCCCCAACTCGATATAATTCTTCTTCCCATCGTAGGGCGAAGGAATTTCCTCCCGCGACGTAAATACCAGCCGCGTTTCTCCCATACCGTTCAACTTCTTACACAATTGGAAAAAGACGTCCAATTCCTCCTGCTCAAATTTCACAGCAAAAGGGATTAAATCTTCAGCAGGTTTCCCTATAGGTGGCAAAATACTCTCCATGTTATCCAGTATAAGTAATGTTCTTTTCCTTTTTAACTCTATTTCGATGGGAAATAACGCCCTCTTCATCAACTCGGTATCCGCAAACTCCGCAACCGAATAATTAGCCACCACTTGCTGTCCGATACGATCAACAACTGTCCGTACATCATAAATATCTTCCACACACACAAATACAACCTGCTCAAATCTGTGGGTTCGGACCAACCAGCGCCCCAATTCAGCGGCTATGGATGTTTTCCCTTCCCCTCCCTGCCCACTGATTACAATATACCGTTTCTTCTCTAATAACCGTTCCATCTTCAACAATTCCCTGCTTCGACCTGTAAATTTATGCTCAGGTACAGGAGGCAAATTCCCATAACTGGCCTCCCGTTTCGCATTTGTTTCATCGATGGATATAAGAGGTACAACACCGTTGAACAATGCCACATCCTCTTTTTCCTGATATAACACAGGCACAAACCAATCCTGCAACTCCAATTGACCGGCTCCGAATATTTTTCCCCGGTCCTTATTAAAATACAATTCCTTGTGACCGGCACCCATCGCATCTCCCACGCGCGCTCCTCCGGCCAGTTCTTTATAAAAAACCTCAACAAACTTCTGTGTCGTTTCCACCAATACCGTATAACTCATGGCGATCACGCTGGCAGCTCCTTCATTCAATAACGCAGTCGCAACGGATGCGATTGGCTCTTTTTCCATTACGGCAGATTGACACGCTTCGAGAAAAAATAATGGAATGCGATGATTCTTTATCATGGTTGCTAACTCCCTGGCATCGATCAGTTCACTCTGCCGTTTTTCGATTTTATCCACATCCACAGGGTCCTCGAAACATAATGCGCCAACGCCTCTATCATCCCAAAATGTCCCATGCCCATCGAAATGAATCACATGATAAGGAATTCCTTTTTGTTGGGCACTGTGTAATTCCTTTTCAAGCGCGGGGAACGTCGCAGGTGTTAATATTGTTAAATCAACCAGTCCATCTAGTTTCTCCACAGCTTCAACCACAGGAATTGCACTCACTCGGTGATTGATATATGAGGCATATTCATCATCGGGCCTGGGACTCACCAATAAAATACGAATGGGTGGATTCGATTCGAGTGCGTCTATTTTTTTTGTGTTCGGTAATTGTCTACGTACCTGAATAGGCTTCGCCCCCTGGAACAAATACCCTGTTCCATCATGCATCAGTTCCCAGGGCAAACTCAATAACTCGGATGCAGCTTCATTGGCTTCCAATTGCTTTTTCGCTCTTGTGCCTTCGACCAACCTTGAATCGATGGAAACAGTAAACCTCCGCTTTGTTCCTTTTGAATGCTTCCACGCTCCGAGTACATCTATCGCCGAAATCCTTGAAAACACTTCGTCATAAATGGTTTTCCCCCATTTCGATAAATCGTTTTCTGTACGTTGAGCCCGGTCTTTAAATGGTCCGGCAGGCCATATATAATAGCGTTCCAAATACCATTTTAATTCTTCTTTCTCAATTGGTCCTATGGGGGTCTGAAACATAAATATTTCCTTCCCTTCAATACTTGGTCTCCCATATTCCGATGGATAATAAACCAGTTTTGCTTTAGCCTGAGCGAGGCGCTTCCCTGCTTTTTGACGAAACATGGGCTCAGATAATTCCAATACTAACTCTTCTAGCATATCCATTATCTAAAACTCCTTCCAAAATTTAAATGATTTGTCTCTTCAAAACATTTCCTTAATCTGTGAAAACACTAATTATCTAATTTTAATGGGGAATTTGCTCTGTACTATCTCTCATTTAGATTTTAGCATTTTTTTTACAGTACGGTCAAAATCAGATTCGATGAATTGGGTTTTGTTGTATTCCGCATATTCTGTAAGTGCTTTTTGCTCTGCCTGTTCTTTAGAGATTTCTCCCTTCCCTGATAATATTTTATATTCATTGAAACTAAGAAATTTATTTACACTTTCGGAAAATTCCTTCATCGTAAAGACCTGCTTGTTTTCGATAATATTTTCAATGTAGTCAAAAAAAGCAGATATAGTTCGTTCCAGTCTTTTGATTTCCTTCTCTGTTAAGTAATTTTTTGCAATTACGACATCGGTCGGTAGTATTCGTCCCTGCGGTGCATTTTTCCAGGTAAATAGTCCCATATAAGGTTCTGCTTTATTAGTTTTCGTATAGATTATTTCAGCAGCGGTTTGGCCGGTAATTGCAAAATGGAATTTATTTTGTACCGTTGCAAAGAACTCTTTGGTAGTTTCCGATTTGGAATCATAGTCGATACTACACTCGGCAAAAATATCGGTAATTTTTTGGTAAATTCGCCGCTCACTAGCCCTGATCGATCTTACTCGTTCAAGTAATTCCTTGAAATAGTCTTTTCCGAAAAATTTTTCACCTTGCTTTAATCGCTCATCATCTAAGACGAATCCTTTGATTATGAACTCTTTTAATAACTGTGTTGCCCAGATTCGGAATTGTGTGGCTCGTTTGGAATTTACCCGATACCCAACAGAGATAATGCCATCTAAATTATAAAATTCCACTTGCCGAGTAACATCTCTACTTCCTTCTTTTTGAACTATTCGAATTTTTCGAATAGTTGCTATTTCCTGTAATTCACCGCTACTGAATATTTCTTTAAGATGGTAATTAATTGTGTTGACTTCAACCTCAAATAATTCAGCCATCATTTTCTGATTTAGCCAGAGGTTTTCATCCTTCAAAAAGACATCAAGTTTTATTTTCCCATCGGACGTAGAGAAAAATACAAAAGGTTTACTCACTTCTAAATGATCTTTTCCATCATGAACTGGCAAAGTTGCAAAGGATTTCGGTTGTTTATTATTCATAAATTTATTTTAACGGAAAAGAGAGAGAAATTCAAATTTCTTTCTTTAGTTCTTTCTTGTGTTCTGCTCATCTTCTATTCTTATCTTCTTTCTATTATGTGCCGATAACCCAGTTTTTCCTTCAACAGCACAAGCTCAACGGTATCTATGTAAATTAGATTTATACCATTTACAAGTACCAAGTATCGAGAAGTTGTACCGGTTTTACCTCCTGAAACAAAGAACCTATTTCACAATACATCGGTTCCCGTGGTAAACTCAATAACTCAGAAGCCGTCTCATCCGCTTCTCGTTTTCTTTTCTTTCTGGTGCTTTCAACCTATATAGAATTGATTGAAAAAGACACATAGGTTTATTTTTTACTGTTCCCAATCAATTATTAACAGGCATGGTGGCAAGGGTATGATATAATAGGAATATGAAAAACAATACAATGGTACTTTATGATAATGTAGAGACGGCTTATTTTATTGAACGGGAAAACCGGTTCATTCTCCGCTTAAAAAGAGAAAATAATGAAGAAATCAATGCTTATGTCGCCAATCCTGGAAGGATGGAAGAATTCCTTGTTCCCGGCCATCCATTTTTTATAACCCAATCACAAGCCGGTAAATACAAATATCATACCGTTTCAACAGTCTACCAGGATTCGTATATTTTATTAGATACTATCAAAATTAATAGATTAGCGGAAATAATGATTAAAAACAAACGTATTGATCTATTCAAGAATATAACAAATATACGAAGAGAAGTAAAACTCCTGAACTCAAAGTTCGATTTTCTGTTGGAACCGGAAGATGAAAAACCCATAATCCTTGAAATAAAATCTTGTTCCCTTTGTCATAATGGCGTCGCTATGTTCCCGGATGCTCCCACTGAAAGAGGAAAACGTCATATGGAAGACCTCGAACAACTGGCGAATCAAGGATTCCAAACATATACCCTCTATATGATTAATCATAAAAATGCAACAGTATTTATCCCCAACGGGCATACAGACCCCGATTATTCCCGTACGTTTTGTGATTCCCAAAAGGTCAAATTTCTGGCTTACAAATTCAATCTAATCGATCCTATTACACTTGATTTAACATTTTTTAAACCAGTTAAAATCGACTATCAAAAAGCCTGCTCAATTCACCAGGACCGGGGAAGTTATTTGATGATAATGTATAATGCAGAAGAATTTACAGAGACAATCGGTTCTATCGGACAACGTACATTTAAAAAAGGATACTATGTGTACGCCGGATCTGCATTGCATGGATTGGAACATCGAATTAAACGGCATTTGAAAAAAAACAAAAAATTGCACTGGCATATCGATTATATATCACCTGCTCATATGAAAACAGTAAAAGTCTATCCGATACGCAGAGCAGACCCCATAGAAGAATCCCTTGCAAGAGGATTAATGGATATTTGCGAAGGGTATATCGACCAATTCGGGGCATCCGACTCAAAAGTAACTTCACACCTGTTTTATTTTCCCGAACCACCTTTCCGTCGACGGGATTTCCTGGATTTACTCCTTGATCACCGGATGTTCTCCTTACCCTAAAAGATAAAAAAAAAAGGCGTCCCGAAGGACGCCTTTGTATCTAAATTAATTTTTGGTTACTCGAACCTAACTATTTTTTCAAATCCGGGAGCCGATCCGGTGTCCACGGTGCACCCGCTTCATCCATTTTTGCTTCCAATTTCTTTATATCTTCTTCAACCAGTTTCTTAAACTTTGCATAAACAGGTTCGAACTCTTCAACCACAATTCGGTATTGTTCTTTCATTGTCTGAGTGGTATCCGCAACAGTTCCAACCGATGAATACAATACATCCGAAAGGCGGTCGGAAATAGAGGGAACCTCATTTTCAAAACGGGAAGCCATACTGGGATCACCGTTTAAAGCACGGAAAATCTCTCTCAATTGTTTTTCGATGCTATCCAATTCAGTAAAGAGTTGTGGAGAAGCAGAAGGAGTATTGAAGAGCGCACTCCGCATCAATTCAATTTTTTCCTCGACTTTGGAAACAGCTTGGGTTGTGCCCATTACTACACGGGCCAATTCAGCCGCTTTTTGCTGGAATTCGAACATGGCTTTACGATCCTGGACAGGAAGAGTCATTAAATTCAAAGGTACAACATTGAAGGCTTGCGGACCGACAAGAGGTGTCACGACTCCGCCTACACTTTTGGAAATAGAAACGAAATATTTTCCGGGAATTACAGGAACAACACCGGAACTCTCTTCGCCTCCTCTCCTTGAACGACGTCCTGGAGGTGTTGGAGAAGGATATCTTAAATCCCATGTAATACGCGAAATACCTTTTGATGGTGCTGTTTTCAACCGACGTACCAATTCACCTTTTTCATCGGTAATTGTAAAGAGAATGTAAGGGTCTTGTTCTTCGTCTTCTGCTCTTAATTGAGCCATTGTCGGGTATTCCAATTCCACTTTTTTCTCTTTAGCCTTTTTTTCTTCTTCTTTTCGTTTATCTTTCAGCGTTTTAATTGAATCTTTCAGGTAATAAGTGAATGTTGCTCCACGTTCCGGGTTGGGTGCTTTGAAATAGGTTTCGCCTTGCCCGTATAATGCGCCTTTTTCAACAAATAAAAGAGCATCTTTTATGGGAAAGATATTTGCATCTTTCTGTAACATTTCGGGTGTTACATCACGAAGTGGGGTATAATTATCCAGGATATAGAAGCCACGTCCAAAAGTAGCAAGTGCAAGATCATTTTCACGTCTCTGGATATCCAGGTCCATCACTGCTGTAGTGGGAAGCCCTGATTTCAGTTGAATCCACTTTTTACCGCCATCTATAGTCACGAAAACTCCAAATTCCGTGCCCACAAACAACAAATCTTTCTTTACATGATCTTGAGCAATAGTATAAACCGTTCCCCGGACAGGTAAATCGGCAGTGATACTTTCCCATGTTTTTCCACGGTCTTTACTTACCAGTACATAAGGTTTGAAATCATTGTTCTTTCTTCCGTCAAATGTGGCATAGACCGTATCAGCATCATGAAGTGATGCCAATAAACAGCTAACATAGGTCATATCGGGAACACCCGGAAATTTTTCATACCGGGTCCACTGGGTTCCACCATTTTCACTCACCTGGATCAAACCATCATCAGTTCCAACATAAAGCAATCCTTCTTTTTTGGGAGATTCGGATAGAGATACAATATTCCCGAAAAAAGAAGTCGATGCATTTTTGGCAACTGCTTCAGGGCTCTGAATCTTTCCCATTACAGGGAGTTTATTACGATCAAGTTGCCTGGTAAGGTCACCGCTGATTTTTACCCAGGTATTTCCCCGGTCTTCACTGCGGAACAATACATTGGCAGCCATATAAAGCCGTGTGTGTGAATGTGGGCTGATGATTAAAGGAGTGTTCCAATTCCAACGATAGGCTTCACCTTTTCCTTCTTTAGGTTTTATATAAACACTATCTCCGGTTTTCTTATCATAGCGGACCAGGCCACCATGTTGAGATTGAGCATAGATGATATCGGGATTTTCAGGATCAACCTGCGATTCGAATCCATCGCCACCTTGAGTCGGGAACCAATCGGAATTGACAATCCCATCTGCGCTGATGGTTTGAGACGGACCGCCCACACTGTTGTTATCCTGAGTGCCTCCGTATACGAAGTAAAAGGGCAAGGCATTATCCACAGTAACCCTGTAAAACTGGGTCACAGGTAAATTGGCTTTATATCCCCAATTTTCACCATTGTCATAACTTTCGTAAATACCACCGTCTCCACCAATCAACATATGAGTATTATCAGTCGGATCAATCCATAATGCATGATCATCTACATGACGGTTTTTATTGCTTAATGCTCTGAAAGTCTTTCCTCCGTCTTCGGTAACCATTGTATTCGTATCGAGAGAATAGACTTTATCAACATTTTTCGGGTCCGCAACGATCCGGTTATAATACTGTGGACTACGGCTTACATAAGGGTTTCGTTTTTCCCATGATGCACCACGATTGGTTGAACGGAAAAAACCACCTTTATCTTTTTCAGCTTCTACAGTGGCATAGATAATATCCGGATTAACCGGAGATATAGCAAGTCCGATTCGGCCAATATCCCCTGAAGGTAAACCGGAAGTTACTTTATTCCAGGTAGCACCTGCATCTGTGGATTTATATATCCCGCCTTCAGGTCCACCGTCGATAAGTGTGTAAACATGTCTTCGGCGCTGATAAGCAGATGCATATAATACATCCGGATTACGAGGATCCATTACGATATCAGATATACCTGTATTTTCACTGATTGTGAGAATAGCTTTCCAGGTTTTACCATTATCGGTACTCTTATAGAGTCCCCGTTCTCCACCCGGGCCCCATAAAGGACCTTGAGCCGCAACATATACATGGGAATTACGCGGATCGATAATAATACAGATCG
>JAKAGC010000104.1 GCA_021817755.1 Acidobacteriota bacterium
ACAAGAGCTTGTGATAGTAGATGGAAATCCATTACGGAATCTTTATCGAGAAGAATTAAACACGCATTATTAAGCAAGGGTCCCCAAATTTCAAAAGTAGAGGCATCGAATGCAAGGGCTCCGGTTTGAAGCAATCTGTCGTTTTCTCTAAAGGTAAGAAACCGGTTGTTTTGAACCAACCGGGTTACATTGTGATGCTCAACCATAACACCTTTGGGTTTACCGGTAGTACCGGACGTGTAAATGATGTAGCAAAGATTATGGCTGTCTTCCTGGGGGCTTTTTTGAAAAACCGCCCCCTGGTCCCCCGAAAAACTTTTGTTTAACTGAGTTGTATTCTCTGTATTCTCTTTGTTTTGTAGGATATCTGAAAGAGATTGGATGAAGAGAGTGGCGTTACTGTCTTTAAGCATGTATTGGATGCGTTCGCTGGGATAATCGGGTTCGATGGGAAGATAAGCGGCACCTGCTTTGAGAATACCGAGAATTGCAACGATTGTTTCGATGCAGCGTTCAGCTTTCAATGCCACGATCGAATGAGGTTCGACACCTCTTTCTTGTAAGATTAGTGCAAATCTATCGGATTCTTCTTTTAATCGACTGTAATTAACTTCTAAAAATTCTCCCAAAAGAGAAGGACCGGTCAAAACGATTTTGCCGGGATTTTTCACAGCCTGTTCATCGAAAAGCAGATGTACGGTTTTATGGCGGGGATATTCAACGGTGGTTTGATTGAATTGGAATAGTACCTGGTCTTTTTCCTCGAAAGATAGAATATCGATATCTCTGATCGTTGATCCGGGATCGGTTACCAATGCGGTAAGAGTATTACGGAAATGAGAAGCGAGACGGTCAATGGTTTCACGTTTGAATATGCCGGTATAATATTCGATATCGATATAAATGCCCTGGTCCCATTCGTGTATGAAAAATGTCATATCGAACCGTGATGCTGAATTGAGATACCCGGGAAAGAACTCCTCATTCTCATTATCGCGTGCAGCAAGCAGATTAACACCTGTATCGCCTTTCTGGTAATTCTGAACCAACATACAGATATCAAATAATGGATTGATGGCTGGATTACGATCAATATCGAGCTTTTCAACGAGTTCTTCAAACTGGACATCCTGGTTTTCAAATGCTTCGATACTGCGATCGATGACTTCATGTAAGAACTCTTCACCGGTTTTTCCGGGGATAGGGAAATTCCGAATAACGAGGGTATTGACAAACATACCGATGATGCGTTGAATATCATCATGACGACGCCCGGATACACCGCATCCGATTGAGATATCTTCGAGAAGAGTGTACTTGTGAAATAGAATATCGAGTATTTCGAGTATGGACATAAACAGAGTAGCACCCTGCTTTAAACAAAACTGCCGTAACTGGGCGATTTCCTTTTCATCGAGTTTAAAACAATACTGATCGCCGGCAAAGGTAAATATCTCTGGCCTTGGGAAATCAATAGGAAGTTGTACTCGGGGAAGAGTTGGGGCATCGTGGAACACATCGAGCCAGTATTTCTCCTGGGAATTTATCCTGTCGCTTTGAGCGGACCGATTTTGCCAGGAAGAAAAATCTTTATAGCCTATACGAAGAGGAGGTAAACTTCTTCCTTCGTATAAAGCGAGGAAATCCTCGGACAATATCTTTTGTGAAATACCGTCAGAGATGATATGATGGATGTCACCCATCCAGGTATATCGACCTCCGGGAAATTTAACAAGTGCGGCACGGATTAAGGGTGCTTGCGATAAATCAAAGGGACGGATGAAATTAGTAACCAAAGAGGACCATGCCTCTTTCTCGTCTTTAACGGCTTCGAGATCAATATATTCGACTTTTAATCGAGTCTCTTCAGGTGGGAGTATTTTTTGATAGGGTTGGTCATCGATTGTAATGAAAACTGTTCTAAGGCTTTCATGCCGTTCGGCAAGTTTGTTGAGAAGTTCTTCGAGCCGGCTGGTGCCTACAGTCTGTTTTAAATGTACGACAAAAGGTAAATTGTACACAACAGATGAAGGATTCATCTGCTGCATGAAATACAACCGTTTTTGAGCAGAAGAAAGGGGATAATATTCACATTCTTCTACGGGTTCGACGGCAGTATAATCATCTGTGGTTCCATTTTGTTTCTTTTCGATAAGCAATGCGGCATCCCGTACATCCGGATGCCGGAAAAATTCCTCTATTGAGACCTTAACATTAAAAACTTTATGAATTCGAGCGACAAGAGAGATGACTTTAAGGGAATCGCCACCGAGTTCAAAAAAGTTATCATCTATTCCAATGGGCTTGATACCGAAAAATTGTTCCCATATCTCCACCATTTCATGTTGACCGGGAGTTGCAGGGGGGGCATATGGGGAAGAGAGCTCGGGACGGTCGTGGAAAGCAGGAATTTCACCGCTTTTGGTTTTATCCTGCCGGTGGAGGGGTTCAAGTCGAACCCATCTATCGATGCGTTCCTGTAATGAAGAAGTGGAAATGATTACCTGGGGTTCAATATTGGAACTGAGTATCCGGTCAAATGTCTCCTCACCTTCTTCAACGGTCATGGATAACCGGAGCATCTCTTCAGCGTAGAAATGGGGGGGATGGGGAGTTTCTCTATTGTTAAACAACCATTCGGCTGTATCGATTACAAACCAGGGAACAGAAGAACGGGAGTTATGAAAATGTACGAAAGTATCAACAAAAGAGGCTGCGGCAGTGTAAGCAGCAAAACCGAGCCCACCAAGTACGGAAACAAGCGATGATATGATGCAACAAAAATGAGTGGAATGATTTTCAAGTACACTATGAAGCGCAAGTACACCATAAACACGCGCTTGAAATTGTGCTTCACATTGTGCTTTTTCCAGGTGTTCGATCGTATGGATGAGAGATTCTCCCATATCACCTGCGGCATGAAAGACACCATCAATGGAACCGAAACACGCCTCTCCCCTACTGAATGCGTTTTCCAGTTGCACTGCATCTCCGACATCGGCATGAAGAAAAAGAACCTGAACCCCGAGCCGCTCCAATTGCTTGATTTTTATAATACGTGTACTAACCGGATCATCTTTGGGATTAGATGATAGATAAGCATCCCATTTGGAAGAATCGGGTAAAGGGGTACGGGAAACGAGGATTAACCTGGCATGAACCTTTTTGGCGAGATATCGGGCAAGAACATACCCGATGTTCCCGAGTCCACCGATGATAAGATATACACCATTTTCCTTTAATAATCCAGAGAACCCGTTTTCCGATTTTTGAAGGGGTATGGACTCATAAGTAGTAATCCAGCGATGAGTACCACGATGAAGAACGAGGGGTTCGGTGGATTCATGGCAGAATTCGGAAACAAGTTGCGAGATGAAGTGATCCCAATGTAGAGATTGACTGTCGGGAATAGCAATATCGACACTACGTCCGGTTATATTGGGGTATTCCTGGGAAATGACTTTAACGAGTCCATGAATAAGTGCTCCCTGGGGATTAAGGAGATCATCACCTGTAAGCGATGCGGCACGGGAAGTAACAGCGATCAAGCGGATATCTTCCCTACTGTGAGTCCGTTGAAGCGCACGGGCGATAAGAATAAGACTGTAACACCCTTTCTCATGATATTGTGAAAAAGATTGAGAATTGAAAGGGGGTTGAGGTTGAGTGGAAAGAGTCCATAGATGTATTACTGTGGCGGGAATTTTCCGGGATTCAAATAATTGTTCAAATAATGCATTGTAATGATCGGGGTTGGAAGGATCGATACGGAATGAAATGGTTTCACCTGGGATTTTCTCGAATCGATCATGAGGAGTTACCATGATGACATCGGGATTTATTTTTTTCATAAATGAAATAATCCTGGGATGAATACTGAGCTCATGATCCTCATAGAAAATAATACAGTATTTTCCTTTATGATCGGGAGGAATAGCTGTAACAGGAAGAAGAGCGGGTCCACGCTTCCACGAGGGACGGTAAAACCATTGGGATATATCGGAAAGCTTTTTTAAGGATGTTTTCTTTATAAATGTACCTTCACCGAGCTTTAGAAGAGGGCCTTCAATCCAGTAGCGTTTGCCTTCGAATGGATAAGTGGGTAAAGAAATACGGTGGGGTTTCATATCTTCGTATTCTTCATATAGAGAATCCCAATTGATGGCTTTACCGTGTAACCATTGATTGGCGATTTCTTCAGGGGTTAATGACAGGATTGAAATCGGTTCTGTGGATTCTTCGAGTTCCTCGCGGGAACATAAATGTGATTTCCCACCTTTCTTATCAGATAGAAGCGTTATTGCTTCTTCAATAGAACTGCATACACCGGCCCACCGGTGCTTGAATGCTTTTCGCCCCATTTGTAATGTAAATGCGGCATGTGCGAGGTTTACATTATTCGTACGGAAAAAATCGGATAGATTATTTCGAAGTGTGGTTAATGCTGAAGGGGTTCGGGCGGAAAGAATTAAAATTTGTTTTTCATAATGAGAAGGTACTATCTCTTCTTCCTTCAAAGGAGCTTCTTCGAGTATGACATGAACATTGGTTCCGCCGAGGCCTAAAGAGCTTACACCGGCGCGGCGGGAAAAACGTCCGGGTTCCCATGGCATTAATTGGGAATTGATATAAAAAGGACTATCGATCAGATTGATTTTACTATTTGGTGATTGAAAATGGAGAGTTGGAGGAATCATACGGTATTTTAGCGATAGAACTGTTTTGATTAATCCGGTAACACCTGCGGCTGAATCGAGATGACCGAAATTGGATTTAACGGATCCAAGAGCACAATATCCTTTCTTCTGAGTATTGAAACCGAGAATCAGGGCTTCCAATTCAACGGGATCACCAAGCGTGGTTCCGGTTCCGTGAGCTTCGACGTACTGAATGGATTCGGGTTCCACCTGGGCAGCGCGAAGGGCATCTTTTATAACTTCGGACTGACCTTCAACGCTTGGAGCAGTGAATCCGATTTTCTGGAGACCATCGTTATTAATAGCAGAACCTTTAATAATGGCATAAATCTGATCGTGATCTTCAATGGCTTCTTCAAGCCGTTTGAGGACAACAATACCTGCCCCATTGGCGCCAACTGTTCCGCGTGCATTGTCGTCAAAAGCACGGCAATGCCCATCGGGTGATAAAATCATTCCTTCCTGGTAAAGGTAACCCATTTTAAAAGGGATAACAGATACACCACCAGCAAGAACAATATCGCTCTCCCCGCTTAATAATCCTTGATATGCAAGATGAATGGCGGTAAGAGACGTGGAACAGGCTGTATGAACATAAACGACAGGTCCTTTGAGGTCGAGACGGTATGCAACACGGGAACAGAGATATTGACTATCCGCCAGACGATCGAGTTCAAATAATCCGACTTTTTCAACAATACCGGAGAGGTAGCAGAGGCTTTTCCAATAAAAACTATTGGCTGCACCTGCATATAAACCGATGATACCATCATACCGTGAAGGATCATACCCGGCATCTTCGAGAGCTTCCCATGCACACTCATGAAATATTCGCAATTGGGGGTCCATTAATTCAGCTTCAACAGGAGTATAATCAAAAAAACCGCAATCAAACATCTGGATACCATCGAGATATCCCATGGCAGGGACATAATCGGGGTTCCGGATCAATTCGGGGTCTACACCCTCTTGCTCGAGTTCTTCTGCTGTAAAAAAGGTAATGGTTTCGGTTCCGTTTTCAAGTAACTGCCGGAATTCATCTATGTTACGTGCTTTGGGAAAGCGCCCTGCCATCCCGATAACTGCAGCTTCAAGTCCTGTATACTGGGTTTCAATGGGTTCCTGTGGCATTAAATCTCCTTCCTGAGGATTTTGTTTTCCATGTTTCGATTACATTCCCAATGCATGAATATCAAGTCCTTTTATGGTTTTCCCTTCGAGTAACAGAGCGAATCGTTTGTGTTGCTCTTCCTGGGGAACATTCCTGGCGTTTAAAATCGCAGGGAGTGTATTCAAAACATGGATGACCTGATCCCTTGGGGGGGGTTGGCCTTCTGCGGTCCACTGCCGGTAAAGGGTTTCAATTTTATAATAGGGTTCCGCGACATGGATTTTATATTTAGAAAGATCATCATTCCTATTTTTGGTACTGACAACAATACCGAGACATTTTCCTACCAAAGCGAGATACTCATCTTCCTGGATAAGAAATTGGGTCATGACCTGGTTGAAATCTCTATCCATGGAATAAGGAGTTATCTTATTGGTATTCTTTTTTACAAGAAATTTTAGTACATCTTTAGGTCCCATCTCAATAACACGTGTGACGCCTTGTTCAACAAGGAAACGGACAGAAGACATCCAATGAATGGGAGAAATGAGCTGATGGGAGAGGTTTTCAATGACCTGGTTTTTCCCTTCATAGGGTTTGGCAGTGCGATTGGAAATAACGGGATAAGAGAAATCATTAATCGGATAAATGAATAATTCGGATTTCATCCATTCGACAGCATCGATCATTAAGGGACAATGAAACGGTCCGCTCATTTTAAGGGGATATACAATGGCGCCAGCTTGTTCAGCTTCGCGGGCGACAGTCATAACCGCATCATTATGGCCGGAAATGGAGGTTTGCGTGGGACAGTCATAAGCAGAAACAAATACGGCTTTATCCTGGGCAGGATTGGAAATATGACTAACGATCTCCTCAACTTTCTGATAATCGAGATTAATCACCCACATCATGGTACCGCCAACCTGTTGAGAAACAGTTCCGATAATCTGGCTTCGTTTTTTTATCAACCGGATGGTATCATCGAATTTGAATACGCCCGAACAACACAACGCGGCATATTCACCGAGACTGTGTCCCATCCCATAAGCAGGAGGAATCCCGATCTCTTCCATGTAAACCCTAAACAAGGCTACACTCATGGCGGTAATGATAAGCTGGGCATTATCGAGCCTGGATAATTGGTCTTTTTTATTACTGTCAAAGATTAAGGATTTAATATCGATTTGAGCGATATCCTCTGCTTCCTGCATGGTACTTTGGAAGCATTTAAAATTATCGTAAAAATATTTTCCCATTTGTGGGTACTGGGACCCAACACCGGGAAACATAAAGGCTGTTTTTTCCATATGAATGGATTCTCCTTATTTCTGTTTTAACTGCCGCCGCTGCTCGAGACGTTCACGGCCTTTGGCTTTAATATCAGTCCGGTCTTTAGTTCGACCGGTACTTGTATCTTTACTTAAGTATTGGGCAAGCGCTCGAATAGTAGGATACCGGAACATGATGACAACCGGCATTTCACGCTCAAGCTCCTTTTTCATCTGTGAAACGACCTGGATAACCTTTAAAGAATTGCCTCCGATGTCGAGAAAATTGTCATCGATGCCGACATTATCGAGCTTGAGCACACTTTTCCATATATTGGCTATAATTTTCTCCAATGACGTTTCAGGTGGGATATAAGTGGTGACTACTTTTGGTTTATATGTATCACTATTGGCAAGTAATTTACGGTCGGCTTTACCTCCGGGAGTTAAAGGCATCTTTTCAATGGTTATAAAAAACTGGGGAATCATATAAACAGGCAATAATTCGGATAAATACTGCCGTAACTGGGATGGACCAAAGGTAAAGGAAGATACGATATAGGCACAAAGAAATTGATTGAGAGCGTCATCTTCACGAACAACAACTACGACATCATCAATCTGGGGATGCTCCTTCAACCGACTCTCTATCTCCCCTAACTCAACTCGAAAACCACGAATCTTTACCTGGTGATCGATGCGACCTAAAAACTCAATATTACCATCATCCAACCACCGCGCCAAATCACCGGTTTTATAAAAAGTGTTAGTGGTAGTGTTAGTGTTGGTGTCGGTGATGGTTTTTAAGTTTAAGGGCGACCGGCAGGTCGCCCCTACATAGTGATCTTCGCTCACTTGTGCTAGCTTAAAACTTTTTGTTAATTGACTATGTATTGACTCATCTAATAATTCATTAATATCAGAAGTTTTGTCGGGGTCCAGGGGCGGGTTTTTTAAAACGAGCCCCTGGAAGGCCCCAAACCGTTCAAATGTGAGTTCGGGTTTATTAAGGTAACCGCGTGCGATGCCTGTGCCTCCGATGATGAGTTCACCGGGTATGCCTATGGGTTGCATATTTCCTTTTTCGTCGATGATATGGAGTTGGAGATTGGGGAGAGGTTTTCCGATTGGGATTTTATCCTGACGGTTCCAGTCTTGGAGGGAATACCAGGAAGCATATATGGTGGCTTCGGTTGGACCGTAAATGTTTTCAATACGGATATGAGGAGCGAGTGTGAGTAACCGGGTAACGGGTTGAGGATGTATGGCTTCTCCTGCAAGTAAAATGTATTTTAAAGAAGAGAGTATATGGATTTCATGGTCTTTAAGGGTTTCAAGAAAGGCATTGAACATGGAAGGAACAAAGTTGATATGGGTTACAAAAAGCTTTTGTATGGTTTGAATAATGGCGTGGGGATCGGACTCGCTTTGAGGATCAAGAATGGCAAGCCTGGCATTGTTCCAGAACCACCCGAAAATCTCCGAAACAGATACATCAAAAATAAAAGCGGTTTTCATGAGGTAAGTGTGATCTTGATTAAGAGGATACCGGGTATGGAGTGCATAAAGTACATTGACAACGGAACGGTTTTCAATGATAACGCCTTTGGGTTTACCGGTAGTACCGGAAGTGTAAATAATATAGCAGGGTTGATGGATTTCCATGGGGCTTTTTTGAAAAACCGCCCCCTGGACCCCTGAAAAACTTTTGTTTAGCTGTGTGAGGGATTCTATGACAAGGGGTGCATTGCTATCTTTGAGCATGTATTGGATACGCTCTGCGGGGTACTCGGGATCGATGGGCATATAAATACATCGGGCTTTGAGTACGGCAAAAATAGCGATTATCATTTGAATGGAACGTTCGAGTTTAATGCCGATAATGGATTGAGGATGGATTCCCTGTGAAAGTAGTGCATGAGCGACACGCTCTGCCTCAAGATTCAATTGAGCATAAGTTAGATGAAGTGTAAAACCGGTGCATGGGGTTTCGATAGATGGACCGATGAGGGCAATGTTATCGGGACTTTTAAGGGCCTGGTCTTCAAATATTTGAAGAATGGTTTTATCTTGAGGGAAAGGAGTCTGTGTGGCATTAAATTGAAAGAGGATGCGTTGGCGTTCCTCGTCACTAATAGGCATGCCTGGGGTTTTTATATCGAGACCTGGAAGGGGAATTTCAGCGATGGGTATTTGAGGGTTGGAGGTAACGGATTGGATTATGGCGATGAAATGATC
>JAKAGC010000105.1 GCA_021817755.1 Acidobacteriota bacterium
TTTGCATCTTGCCAATTGCCTTCCGGGATTTCGATATCCGCCAGATTTGACAAAGCCAAATGGATACCATTTTGATTTTGTTGGTTTTGAAATAGTTTCTGCGCTTTATGATACCATATTGACGCTTTCCGTGGCCTTTCCGTGTAAATGTAGAGATTTCCCATATCTATGGCGATATATGCGGATAAAAGACGATGATTTCCGGTTTCAGATTCAATGAAAGAATTTTGATAAAGTTTTTCCGCTATCTCAAAATCCCGCCTTTCTCTGCAAAGCTTTGCCATCTGGCATCTGGTTTCGATAAGATCTGCTTCGAAATTTTCAGATGTAAAATAGGATATAGCTTCTTCCAATAAGCGTTCTGCTTTATCCGGTTCGCCTCCGTAAATAAGTCTGTCGCATAACAGGAGCGATGCCCGGTGCAAGTATAATTCACTTTTAATATGTTTTAAATGTTTATCCGTATTTTTTTTATCCGTTTCTTTTTCTGCGATAACAAATGAAAGATAATGAAATAGGTCGACGGTTTCTTGTTGAAACTCATCTTTTCTATTGGCAATATGTGTTTCCAATTCTGCCAGGTGCGATTTCATCGTATCGTATTCTTTTTCCCACTTTCCTATAAACGCTTTTATTAAGCTTAAAGAAACCGGATTATGAAATTCAACAGGTTTATGGTAATACTCTTTCAGTTTTAAAAAATAATTGAACTCTATTTTAAAATCACGAAAATAGGGAAAATCGGGGAAAGAGAAATCTTTATCTTTAGTCTCTATTGTTGTGAGAACCGGTTGGCGGTTATCGCTATCTGAATCCAACTTAATGAATTTTTCCATTAAATTAACTGGATTTTCATTTAATTCAAGATCGAAACGAATGAAATTTTCTGTCGGGTCAAGGCATATAAAGACAACTGGAATTCCTGGTTCAGGTGAATCCTCTGTCAGAAATTCAAGTAAATAATCGATGAATTTTGACTCTTTTAATGATAACCGGTATTCCGTCATTATTATTAATGTTGTAAATGAAGATCGTTTTAGGAATGATTTTAATTTTTGAAGAAGGGTAACGAAGTCTTCTTCTCCGGTTTTTGGGGATTGAGGTTCTTTAATGAATTCAACCAGGTAATTTATTAATCCCATCGATTCATCTCTGACATCCATAAAACAGACATCATCCTTGATATATGATTTATAGAGGTGATCCCGGATAATCGAGGTAAGAAGTGAATTTCTCGTATTAATTTTAATTTTCAAGTTGCTTCCGGTTTTCAATCTGCTGATGGAGTAGCTGTCCAGAATACTTGAATTGAAATCTTGTAAACGGTAGAAGAACACTTCGGAAGCTCTAAACATGTGAGAAGGAGAAAGGGAATTAAGAATTTTGCTATAATCTCCTTCAGTTGGTTCCAATTGTTTAATATGTGGATGTTTTTTAAATGAATTGATATAGTGATGGAGTTGTAATCCTTTTTTCCCAGTTGGAATTAAGAGGAAGATAGGAAAGCGAATAAGCCCTCCCGGAAGAACCTGGAATTTACTGAAATCGATGAAGTCTTGTTTCAGGGTTTTTGAAACATAGTATGTGGCAATAAATAGGAGAAAGAGGCGTTCAACGTTTTCAGGGGAGAGGGTTTCGATGTCATCTTCACAGAAAAATGGTTCTTCCAAAGATTCCAGATGGATATGAATTTCGAAAGGATTATAGGAATAAGAGGCGATATTTTGAAATAAACTTGACCGGTATGAGGCTATTTTTTCGATTCGTTCGAGATTTTGATCGGAGTAGGGGATGATGTATTCTTTCAGGAATTTTTCGGTCATCGGCAAGGAAGAAAGTTAAAAGATTTCACGCGAATTAGTACCTCATCAGGGATTGGATTTCCTCGTACAACTGGGCGACGTTCCGGTAATTGGGGGCTGCTTTCGCAATTTCATCCAAAATTGCCAATGATGCTCTATAATCCTCTTTCTGCTTCATGGTGATAACCAACTCATATTTTACAGCCAAATACTCTTCTTTTCGACGGCTGGGTGTTTCAAGCGCCTTCTCGAACCACGTTACCGCTTCGCTGAACATTCCTTTTTCCCTGAAACACATACCCAATAATCCGGCAGAATCAAAAAACTTCAACGGATGCTTGGAGGAAATTAAAAATTCATGGATCGCTTCTTCCAGCAATCCCATCTCTTTATATGCAATTCCTAAATTGTAACGCGTATCGTAATCTTCCTGACCGATTTTCTCATCCACCCCTTTCTTAAATTCTTCGAATATTTCCATCATATTTTTTTCAATGGTGGATGTACGTTGTTTTTCAAGTTCTTTCATCCAGAACCGGATACATTCGAGTTCTTCTTCGGCATTTCTTCCCAGTTCCAGGTAAGCTTCCTCAACAAAAAGAGCCTCATCTTTTAAAAGCTCTTCGTCTTCCATATCGAATGCCAGGTCAGGGGCTGCTTCTCTGAATGGAGAATCCAGGTCATATGGCGATTCCTCATCCATCATAATGCTGTCGAGATCGATTTCTTCTATGGAAGAAGAGGTTGCATATCCATCCGAAGATTTTTCTCTGGCTGAAGGAGATACTGAAGGAGATTGAATGAGTAAATCTTTATCGATTTCCATTTCAGGTACTTCTTCGGAAAAATCGTGGTGGGATTCTTCAAATTCGATTTCAAATGCCAATTCCTCTTCTTGTTTCGGTATACTGGGTTTTACGTATTCAGGTTCTTTCTCAAAGGAGGGTATTTTCATATCGATTTTGGAATCTTCATATGATTGCTGCGCACTAACACTCTCATCGGCTATGGAAGATTCAATCTCGAATAAATTATCGTCATTATCCAGGAGAAGCGGTTCTTCTTCCGGTTCTGAAGGGAGTCTATCCGAATGTGAGTAAGCATCCTCTGAAATTTTAAGCATAGAGGAATCTTCCCATTCGGGGCGGCTATTTTGTCGAATATCTTCGTGCGGATACATATCCGGTATTGGAATAGATGGTTCCAATGGAAAATCCAAATCGGGAGAGGGAGAGGTTATTTTTTGTTCCAGTTCTGCGTCGAGATTGAAATCCATATTCATATCCATACCCATTAGCATGGATTCTCTGGATGATACACCGGTATCTGCCAATTTAAAATCGCTGCCGGATTCGGGTTCGCCGATATCGATCTCGATATTTGAAAAATCTTCACTTTGATATACGATTGGCTCTTCTGCTTCAATGAGTTCGGTTCCGTCTCTATGTGAAGGCTGATAATTATGATACTCAGCGCCTTCGATTTCAAAATCCATTCCACTGGTTTTACTATCGGATTTCTCTCTCTGACGGATCGACATTTTGGCTCTTTCCAACTTTTCTATTTTGGCTTGAATTGCCTGATTACCCGGATAACGGGATTTTAATTTATCGATTAATTTTTCAGCATCGCCAAGATATCCGTCATTTACATAAAAATCTACTTCGGATAGAACTGCTGAAAGACTTTTTGAGGATTCATTATCCACCACGTGAGGTGCTTCCGTGACATTTTCCGCTTCAGAAAGAAGTAGTATATCGTTTTCATCAGGATTGCCTTCATCCATATGGGCATCGCTGATTTCTTCTTCCAATTCCGCACGGTCGAAATCGATTTCTATACTGGTTTTTTCTTCTCCGGCCAATTCGACTACTCTTGCATCTTCCGGTTTCAGGTGAGCCAATTTTTCCAGTAATGTCGAATACTCATCGTCCATATTGAGGAACTTGTATAATTCTAATAATCCTTTTCCTTCTTCGACTGCCATTTCCACCTGGTCCATTTGCTGATAGACTTCAAAGAGTTTTTCGCGGATGAGGTGGTTTTTCGGAAAAGTGGCTTTTGCTTTTTTCAATACATCGACTGCTTTATTAAAATCACTGACTTTTATTGCATCATTAACGATACGAAGGTTAAAATTAATAAATTCTTTTTCCCGTTCACTTTCTTTATCGCCTTCATCTTCTACCGGTTCACGGACACGTTTTCCGGTTAATCGCGCCAGTTGCTCTTCATACCCGAACGGGGAGTCGGATAATTGGATTAATTCTTGTAAGATCTTCTTTAATTCTTCGGTCATCCCTTTTTGTTCGAAAACCGGGATAAGGGATTCATAAAGAGCAATCAGGTTATTGGTTTTTCCGCTCATTTTGAAAATGGAGGCAAGTTTTAATAGAGCAGGGACATAGGAGTTATTGGATGCGATAATGAAACGGAGTAGGGAAGTGGCATCGTCATATTTTTTACTATCGATGTTTTTATCGATAATCGGAAGGAAGAGGTTAAACGTCTTCTCATATTCTTCGCGTTGAAGATAGACTTTTCCAAGTCTAAGGATTACTTCGGTTTCTTCAGGATCGATTTCAGCGATTTTGGAGAAGACGATTTCGGCTTCATTCATCAAGTTTTTCTTCAGGTAGAGTTCGCCGAGTATTTTTAATAGGTCGATATTTTTAAAGACTTCGAGTCCCAGGCTTTTTAATAGTTCTATAGCCAGATCGTCTTTTTCTTGTTTGGTATAGATATGAAGTAATTTTTCTATAAGTTTAATATCCCGGGTTTTTTTCAATGTATCCTGGAGTAATTCTTCGGCACGTTGGAGATCTTTTTTCTGGATCAGGATATCGGCAGCGGTAAGGTATTCATTTATCGCGATACTACCCATTCCTTCTTTAAGGTAGTTATCGGCCAGAAGTAGTCTCATTTTGATATTGGTACGGTCGAATTCCAGAATTTTTTTGTACATATCCAGGGCTTTTTTCTGATTATTTTGTCGTTTGCATTCTTCGGCAATATCCAGGTAGATTTGTTTGGCTTCCATAACCAGGCCCTGTTTGGTATAGAGGTCAGCCAGTTTGAAGAGAACGCCTTCGTAATTGGGATCAACGCGTGTAATGCGTTTATACATAGCGATAGATTTGGTGAAAAAACCGTCTTTTAAATAGTAATCGCCAATCCATTCAAATTGTTCGATGGCTTCGCGTATATTATTTTGTCGTAATTCAAGGTCTCCGATAATGCGGCGGACTTCCAGGTCGTCAGGCTTGAGTGTGAGGATTTTTTTATATTCTTTGACAGCCGCGTCAGCTTTTCCTTGCCGGAAAAGCTTATTGGCGCGTTTAAGAATCATTATCCGGTTTTCTGCCATGTTGTATGTCCTATTTTAAAGGATTCACGGTGAAATATCGTCATTCCTTTCGTTAAGATAGCGTCGACGTGTTTCCGGGTGAGGTATCCTTTATGGGAATCGATTTCGTAACCGGGGAAGAATGGAGATATGGAGGTCATAAGTTGATCGCGAAAGACTTTTGCTATAATGGAAGCTGCGGCGATAGAAAGACTGATATCATCGCCTTTGATAATACCTACGCCTTCAATACCAATAAAATCCGGTTTCATACCATCTATTAAAACATAATCCGGGAGAAACTGCAAGCCCCGAATTGCCATTTTTATTGATTTTTTCGTGGCTTCTAAAATATTTATTTCATCGATTTCATCATTCCAACACCAACCAATTGAAAAAGCTACTGCATTGGAATAGATAAACCGCGCCAGTTCCACTCGTTTTTGGGGACGTAATTTTTTTGAATCCCGGATATCGTAATTCAGTTTATCCGGGTTCAAAATCACCGCTCCCGCTACTACAGGACCAAAGGCGGCACCTCTTCCCACTTCGTCGATGCCGCAAATATATTTATAATTTCGGTCTAGTAATTCTCTTTCGATCTCAAAATCGCACATTACCTGAGTTCTTGCAATCTTGCAGCTTTACCTCTTAAGTTTCTCAAGTAATAGAGTTTTGCACGTTTTACTCTCTGGTGTTTTTTTACTTCGACTTTCTGGATTAATTTGGAATTCAGAGGGAAAATACGTTCTACTGCGATACCGAAAGAAGTCTTTCTTACGGTAACGGTTTTTGCAACTCCGCGATTTTTAATTGCGATAACTGTTCCTTCAAAAACCTGGATACGTTCTTTACCGCCTTCGATAACTCGGTAGAATACTCGGATTACATCTCCTGTTCTGGTTTCGGGTAGGTCGGTTCTTAAACCGGGAAGAACCATCAGGTCACCGATTGCGCCGGCGGTATGTATCCTGACATCTCCAGCTTCTACATTCTTGGGTTCAACTACTATATTTTCATTTTTTTCAGTTTCTTCACTGCTACTAGCTTGAACCACAGCTTCTTTTTCTTTCGTTGCTTCTGCCATTCTTCGTCTCCTGCAAACTGAAGTCTTATACAATTTGGTTATTTTACTATGTTTTTCTGTTTTTTTCAACTGCCTTCGTTAATTTTAACAAAATTTATTTGTAGAAAACAAAAAAACAACCAATTATATGAGGAATGATGAGCTTTCCTGTTTTAATCTCATTGGAGATTGAAATAATCTGTAGGAGAATTCTGGCTTTCACACGCTTATAAAGTGGAATTTGAGGAAAAAAAATATTGACTTTCTTTGCGAATCCATCTAAAATGAAATAATACTGTCGGGAGGTTTATATGTTAATTAAGTATGAAATTATTGAACGTAAAGTCTGTGAAGCCTTGCCGGAATCTCAAGCCCCAATCCACTTTTTTATGAATCCTGATGAAAATGAAAAAAAATTACTCATAAATGAATATAAACTCGATGAACATACCTTAAATTCTTCTCTCGACCCCGACGAACAAGCCCGACTTGAATTTGAACCGGAACATCTGGCTATCATTTTTAAATCCCCTAAAAATTATTCCGGTAAAGATCAGTTCTTTTTTAAGGTATCCTCATTCGGTATGTTTCTTTTTAAAGATTTGATTATTGTTGTTAGTTCTGCCGAAACACCTCTATTTAATGGGAAACACTTTAGTAAAATAGGGAGTGTACGGGATGCTTTCTTAAAAATCGTATTTAGAGCGATTTCTCATTTCAATGAACATCTAAAAATTATCAATCAAGTATCCGATGAACTGGAACATAAAATCAATGCTTCCATGGAAAATAAATACCTCCTCAATCTGTTTACCCTGGAAAAAAGTTTAGTGTACTATTTAAATGCAATTAACTCCAATTCGATTGTTATTGAAAAATTAAAAATAAATTCTGCTAAATTGGAATTGTCCCAGGAACAACAAGAATATCTCGATGACCTAATAATTGAAAACAACCAGTGCCTCCGTCAGGCAGAAATTTATTCCAACGTTCTTGCAGGATTAATGGATGCCCGGGTTTCGATTGTCAGTAATAACCTGAACGTATTGATGAAGACATTGAATATTATCACTATAGGAATTATGGTGCCTACTTTTGTGGTGAGCTTGTTCTCCATGAATGTCACCATTCCTATCCAGGCACATCCTTTTGCCTTCTGGATAATCCTGGGAATTTCCATTATTAGTGTTGTTGGATTTATGATTTTCTGGAAGTTTAAAAAATGGTATTAATTTTATATTCGATATAATTATTAATAATCACCGATGAAACTCTTCGATTCTCATTGCCATTTACAGGATTCACGTATTGCAGCCGATGCCGGGAACGTAGTAGAACGTGCTCTGAATAAAGGTGTTGCCGGACTTCTTTGTTGTGGGAGTGAAACCAGTGATTGGGAAGATGTTTTACGGCTTGCTCGCCGTTTTACCCCTATTATCCCTTCATTTGGTATTCATCCCTGGTATATTCATGAAGTACCCCCCAATTGGCAGGAAATATTAAAAAAATATCTACTGCAAATTCCTTCTGCTGTTGGAGAAATCGGACTGGATCAAAAATTCACCGCCAACCCTATGGATTTGCAAGAGTATTTTTTAATAGAGCAGCTCCGCATGGCAGAAGAACTGCAACGGCCTGTCAGTATTCATTGTGTGAAAGCATGGCATATACTAACCCCTATACTGTCGGATTTTAAAAATGCGGGAATAGGAATTCAATTGCATTCCTATAATGGGGGTTCGGAGATGGTGGACAAGTTGGTAAACCTGGGGTGTTATTTTTCTTTCTCCGGTTCCTTGACCCGTTTAAAGAATAAAAAAGCCCATTCTGCTCTGCGCCGGATACCTCCCGAACGTCTCCTGCTTGAAACCGACGCGCCTGATATTCCCCCGGAAATCAATGGAAAAATCGATTTTTCAGTTCCTACTGAACCGGCAGGGCTCTATTATGTCATTCGTTTCGCGGCAGACCTTTTGAATATGGACATCGACGATCTTGCTGATAGAGTCTGGCAAAATTCGATAACATTCCTGGGGCAGATCGGGAAAAAAATTCAACCGGATATTCATTTTAGTTCTTCCGATGAATGAAAATAATAAACAAAATTTATCTATTGATAATTTAGACGATCGCTTTCAGCGGACCTCGATGCTGATCGGAGAGAAGAAATTCCAGGAATTGCAGGATTTGCATGTCACCATTATTGGACTGGGTGCTGTTGGTTTTCATGCTGCCGAAGCGATTACTCGGATGGGAGTGAAGAATCTCAGGATCGTTGATTTCGATATTATCCGAGAAAGTAATATCAATCGCCAGCTACTGGCTCTAACTTCTACCCTGGGAATGTCGAAAGTTCAGACGGCACGCCAACGATTGATGGATATTAATCCCTACCTAAAACTTGAAGTATTCGAATCGTTTTTTCATGAGGAAGAATTCGAGAAAATTTTTGCTATTCCCACTCATATTGTCATCGATGCTATCGACAGCTTTACTCCGAAAGTCTGTTTATTGACTTTATTAAAGGAAAAAGATATCCCCGTGATTTCCAGTATGGGAGCCGCCGGGAGAACAGATCCGGTACAGATCAAAATTGGGGATTTATTCGAATCCACAGGGTGTGCACTGGCTTCACGGATACGGAAAGAATTACGTAAAAACGGGATTACCTCCGGTATCCGCTGCGTTTATTCCACGGAAACGAGAAGGAAGCCTCAAGATATGACTGAAAAAGAAGAAAAGGAATACTACTCCCGTGGACGCACCCGCAAATCATTGGGAAGTATCTCATTTATTACAGGGATTTTCGGTTACATGATCGCTTCGGAAGTCTTTCAATTTGCATTAAATCGAAATAATATTGAAAATAAACTCCATTTAAACCAAGGAGAGTAATATGGATAAAATTCATATAGAAACATCGTTGCAAGCTTACCGGCTGATTAATCCCGGGGTTGTTTTCCTGGTAACCAGCGGCAACGGTGAAAAACAAAATGTTTACGCGGCAGCCTGGAACATCCCCATCCGTAAAGAACCCGGTATGGTGGCTATTGTAACCGATAAAAGCCATTATTCATATTCCTTAATCACTCAA
>JAKAGC010000106.1 GCA_021817755.1 Acidobacteriota bacterium
TTCCAGCAGCCGAATCCAGTGTTAAATCCCCAGTAGGAGGTGCACCCAAAGTTACCTGGATATCTCCCGATGCATTTCTAAAATAACTGTTTCCAGTGATTTTAGTATCCGTTGCCCATATCTCTCCCGATGCTGTTTTAATCTCAAATGAACCCTGGCAACTTTTTAACCGGAAATTTCCATTCGGCATACGGGCAGAAACCTTCCCGTTTAAGTTTTCAGCTTCAATAACTCCTTGAAGTGTTTTTATACCAATTATTCCGGAAATATTTTTTATAATCAGTTTTCCGTTGCCAACAAAGAAATTCGTTTTTCCTGTAATATTTTCCGCATCTATATTTCCACTTACTGCATTTAATTCTGTCACTCCATCCATTTCGTTTGCAATTATTTTTCCCGAAATTGTACGAATATCTGTCTTTTTCTTCATTCCCGATACGGAAATATCTCCTGTTACTGTTGATATAAATATTATGGTATTCTCAGGAGCCTGGATTATCCAAGATGATTTCGATAACATTGAGATAAAATTTTTTTCATTTAGTCGTAATTCTTCATCAGTTCCTGAAAATATCGGTTCATTTGCCTTTCCCTTCGATGATGACAAATATTGAACTTCGATTGTCTCACCCGTATTTTTTTTTATTGTGCATTCCCCTGCCACGGTTTCCAGGAAAATTTTTGATTTTCCTGAAAAGGATTTTTTTATCTCTATTTTTGCGCTTCCGTGAGTTTCATCACCGTATATTTCATATATACCATACATTCCACATAAACATACCCACAATATAACCCATAAGATAATCCATTTTTTCATTTTATTTCTCCCTGATAGAAATATCTCCCCGTTTGATTATAATTGTTATTTTATAAAATCCCTTTCCTGTTTTATATCTTCGGAGAGTTGTTTCCTGTTTATTATTACCTTTTTTCCCAGACTTGATAAGTTCTCCTCCCCAATTGAAGGGAGTTGAAATCTTGTATTTATGCGTCAAATTCACCGGGTAAATCAATTCAAGTTCCATATTTTTTGTAAACTGTACCGGTATAGTCAGGTTAATATCACCGGTAGAAGAAGTAAGCCTTGTGTGGTAGTGTTTAATTCCTCCATCTCCCGTAATATTGACATGTAGGTCTCCATTTATTGTTACCCCGTTGACTTCCCCATTAACGTTTTCCAGCAGGATATCTCCATTAGTGGTAGATGCTTCTACAAATGATGATGCGGATTTGATATGGATTTCACCATCTACAGTCGATACTTTTGCACCATTCGGCGCTTCTCCTATATCGATATTTCCACCTAATGTTTTCATATTGACGATACGTTTGTCTTTTTCTCCATCTCCTCCATTTACATTTTTATAAATAACATTTCCTGTTAACGAAGTCGCTTTAACATCACCTTTCACGTTTTCCAGGAGGAAACGTCCTGATAAGGAATCCACATGTCCCTCCAGTTGAGAATCCGCTATTAATATGTCACCCCCTAACGTTTTGAATTGAATTGTTCCCATCAGACGGATAAATTTTAAATTTCCTCCTGTCGTTTTGCCTGAAATATTCCCCCGGATTCCCACTATTTCAATATTTCCTCCCAATAGCCGGATTCGGATATTATAAAAAGAAGGAATATAAAGTGTGTAATCCATCGCGTCATCAAATCCCGTATCTTGATTAAAACGGTCTTCAATTCGAATACCTTCATCTGTAGTCTCAAGAATTAATTTCTCTTGCTCCGGTTGGGTAGTTAATTTGGCATGATTTTGATCCCATCCGAAGATATGAAGGTTTCCTCCCGCTTTTAAATCCACTTCCAAGAGTTTTCCACTTGTTGTATCTACGGTTCCGGCTTTCTGAGTTTTCGTTTCTGCCATGATGAATGCAAACGATATCATGAGAACGAAAGGTAATAAATAATATTTTTTTCTGCCTGGTTTCATTTTAAACCTCTGTATGCAGTCACATGGAAACCAATTGTGTTAGAATTACTAATTTCACTACGCATAATATAATAATACAACACACAATTTTTTTCGTCCGAAATTGTAATTTAGGACTTTTTTAAAAAAGACGCTATCAGGAAAAATATAGGAGAAACAGACCCGGTATCTCAGTTATATTTCAATAGAGACACCGGATCAGATAGTATATTAACAAATTTTAAGGAGTATACGTTACCAGCCGCCGGAAGAACCACCGCCGCCGAAGCTACCGCCGCCACCGCTAAAACCGCCGCCACCGCCGCCGAAACCTCCTCCCCTGTGGGAGTGGCTTCCACCGGACATCATGCTTCCTAAGATTATAGCGGTTGCCACGCTGCCGCCGCCACCGCCACCGCTTCGGGTTGAATTTTTGAAAATACTTAACCCGAATATAAGCAAGAATACGATTAAGCCCATTGATATATGAGGCCCACGAGTTTTCTTCTGCTCTTTTTTAAATTTTGCAAGTTCTTCCGGGGAAATATCGTAATCTTTGGAAATTATTCCTGTAATTGCCTGGAGACCACTATGAAGTCCGTTAAAGTATTTTCCTTTTTCAAATTCAGGTACGATTAATTTCCTGATTATATAGCCCGATTTTACATCGGTTAGTAACGGTTCTAATCCGTATCCCACTTCGATGCGAATTTTCTTTTCAGCCATTGCTACCAGAACAAGAACTCCATTATCCAGGTTTTTCTGTCCTAATTTTGCTTTTTCTGCTGTGCGCAGTGAATATTCTTCCAGAGGTATCCCTTCCAGGCTTTCCACAACTACCAAAACTACCTGGCATGAGGTTTTATCTTCTGTTGCTTTTAAAATGCTTGTAAGGTATTCTTTTTCCGAAGGCTTAAAAACACCCACATAATCATTGACTCGTTCTTTTATTTCCGGGTATTCTACTGCAAATGTAGTAATCGAAAAGATGCCTACCAGAAACGCAAATATCATATATTTTAAAAATAATCGTGTAGTTTGTTTCATCGATTACCTCGCCAGGATATGGAGATCGTCTTTCAATTCATTGACGTCATCCGGTTGAATAGGGTAGTGTTCGGCAAGCAGTACTCCGCATTCATGGATTGCTTCAGTGATATGTTCTGTTAATTTGCCTGTGCGCATTCCGTCGATGATAACGGAAACAATGTATTCCCATTTTTCCGGTGGAATTTTATCGTAGATTCCTTTATCTGCTAGTAGTTCAACTCGTCGTTCCAGGAATGAAATAAATATCAGTATTCCTGTTCTGTCGCGAGTATTGCAAACCCCAGCCTCGATAAAATGGCGAACCGCCCGTTCATTTACTTTTCGAGCCATTACCTTTTTGGGAATAATTAGCCTGTCCAGCCAGGGCATATTCGCTGCAAGGTAAGCAAATGCCATTACCACAAAAATTGTAAACCCGTAAAACATTACTATGTATGACGCCGAGTATCCCCAGAAAATCTCTTGCATTCGCAGTTCGATCGGGTGTACAAAAAACATCAGAACCATAAAATAGATAAAACCGGTAAAAAAAGCGAAAGTCATTTCATAGGATGCATAGCTGTCGCATTGGCGGATAAATGCCGTTGCGATTTCTCCCGATGTTTTGCTTTCCGCTTCTTTAACAGCCTTTTTTATCCGGTCCAATTCGTTGCTGTTAAAAAAAATTTTTGACATCGTTTCTTCCTATTGTCTTAAGGTTAAAATTTCACTTTCGGTGCTTGACTTGCGCCTTCTTGGGCTTTGAAGTATGGTTTTTCTTTGAATCCGAAAATATTGGCAATAATGACTCTTGGGAATTGTTTGATATAAGTATTAAATTCCTGTGCTGCTTCGTTAAAACGTTGGCGTTCTACCGTGATGCGGTTTTCCGTTCCTTCCAATTGGTCTTGAAGAGCCAAAAAGTTCTGGTTTGCTTTCAAGTCCGGGTATTTTTCAACTACTACCATTAACCGTTGGAGAGCACTACTTAAACCGTTTTGGGCTTGTTGGAATTGCTGAAACATTTCCGGGTTATTCAGGGCTTGTCCCTGGATATTAATAACTCCACCCACTTTGGCACGTGCTTCTGTAACCAATTGGAATGTCTCTTTTTCATGTGCGGCATAACCTTTAACAGTTTCAACAAGGTTCGGGATCAGGTCGAATCGTCGTTGATAAACATTTTCCACCTGGCTCCATTTTGCTTTTACACCTTCATCCTTCGATACCATTTTATTGTAAGAGCCGATACCTGTAAAGACCATAATTAAAGCAATAATAATAAAGATTCCCAAAACAACTCCACATCCGATAAACCATTTATTTTTCATTTCGCGTTTCCTCCATATAAAATACTCTGATTATTATATTCATCATTTAATTTTATACGAATAGATTATTCTTGTCAAATTGAGAATCTTGATACTATAATGATTAGCTCTTGTTATATTATTATTTATTTTAGTGTGAATTTTATATTACCTTTCTGGTATGCTTAATTACTAACTCTAAAATTAATTCAAACTTTCATTTTGCAGCTATAACTGGAGATAGCCAATTGAAGTAATGTTTTCTGATAAAATAATTTCCAACCTCATTAAATTTGACATTTAAAACGCAATGGAATAAAATAATATAACCAAATAAATCATGGGGATTCGAATCCCTGAGATTAAAATAATTAGGAGGATTAATATCATGAAAACAAAAGCTTTATCTAAAAAGTTGGTTCTCAACAAGCAGACCGTATCAGCTTTATCTTTTGAAAATTTAAAAAATGTGAAAGGTGGTGCAATTATTACAACCACATTGAACGGTTTAACCATGTGTCCAGTTCTTACATGTGGGAAAATTTATTGTGAGATGACCCGTTATCCTGATATGTATTGTTAGATATCAGAGTATTGGTTACATTTCTAAAAATTTAAAGATTACCAAAAATAAGGGGGCGGAAATATTTACTGCCCCCTTATTCATTTAAAAAATTAATAGTAATGTAATTTTATATCTTAGGAGGATTTAATATCATGAAAACCAAATCACTGTCTAAAAAGTTGACACTCAACAAACAAACTGTCTCAGTTTTATCTTTTGAAAATTTACACTCTGCAAAAGGTGGAGTTGTTAAAACATTGGATGGATTTACGATGTGCCCGGTTTTTACATGTGGGCAAATTCTGTGTGATTTAACCCGTTATCCTGACATTTATACTTGTTAGTATGACTTAATTTGGGAATTGAGAGTAATTTAAAAGAAAACTATATATTACTCTCAAATCGGTGCTTTATCTCCTGGTAAATAGCTATAGACAAACAACTTCGGTATTATTCTGATTTGTTAATCAGTATTCATGGAATATAAAAACAGTTTAAAAACTCTTAAGAGAATAATACATCAATTACTACAATCAAAAGGGGTTTTTTCAATAAAAAATTTTCGGGGGTGTCGGACCCATTTTATAAAAGGGGTCTGATAAGTCTTTTGATAGAAAATTGACAATTCTTAATTTGGGTTTTTGGAGTAACTGGCTTGCACCTAACTTTAGCTTAAAGTGTCTCTGAGTAAAATGCAAATTGTCATGCTGTAAGTAAAGCATTTGACCTTTTTTTCAAAAAATGATAAAATTGACTCAATTTCCGGGTATAATGGCCTGGAAACAGTCTGAAACCAGGAGGTTATCGATAATGGTGTCAAATAAAAAACAATGCGATACGAGCACATTGTTTATAAATAAAAAAACTGTTAATGATAACACAGAAAGGGAATCTGGGATGCAAAGGAATATTAATGTTTTATGAATTTATTTTAAAGGATGCGGAAAAGTGGTATGAATCGGGTTATTGTACGGTTAAACCATTGATCGATTATATATTTCGAGTGGGGAACCTTCGCGAAGCTCAGACAAAAGCTCTTCTCGTTTATCTTTACCTCAAAATCAAAGGAAATAACAAACCTCTAACACAATTGTTTAATGAAGGCTTTTTTTTACGGGGTGAGAATTTATCGGTACTTAATATCGATCGGCAGGCAAGGGATTTTTTCGAGAATAATCCGACGGCCCGGGCATTGTTTGAACTTTCGCGCACTCCCTTAAACAATAATCAAACCGGAAAGAAAACCCAAAAAACACTTTTTCCGGAACTGGAATGGTTTCTGATTCAAAACCCGGATGCATTGGATTATGAGGCATTTAGTAAGAGTCTTTTTTATGGGGTGGAATACCCCGATTATCTTTTTAGTTTACCGATGGGAGCTGGTAAAACATTTCTTATGGCTGCAATTATTTACCTGGATTTATATTTCGCTGTAAATGAACCGGATAATCCTGTGTTTGCGCATAATTTTCTTATAATGGTTCCATCCGGACTAAAGAGTTCGATAATACCGAGCTTAAAGACCATCGAACGTTTTGATCCAGCCTGGATACTTCCAGAACCCGCTGCGAGCCGAATCAAGCGTTTAATTAAATTTGAAGTTCTGGACCAACCGAAAACTGCTAAAAAGAGTAATAAAGCCCGTAATCCGAATGCTCAAAAAATCTCGCTTTATCAACCGTTTGATACACTAATGGGACTTGTTTTGGTGGTGAATGCGGAAAAGGTGATCCTGGATCGCCTGGACCTGGATAAAAACGGCTTTTTATTTGAACCGAACGAAGACGATAAAGATCGGGCTGCGAATGAGTTGAGGAATATAATCGGAAAAATTCCACGGATGCAAATCCATATCGATGAGGTCCACCATGCGGCTACGGATGATATCAAATTGCGTCAGGTGGTTAATAAGTGGCATAAAACCGGTTCTATCAATTCGGTATTGGGATTCTCAGGTACACCTTATCTGGGGAAAGCGGAAGCGATAAAAAATACAGGCAATATCCAGTTGAAATTTACTAAGATAACCAATACGGTTTTCTATTATCCCCTTACAGAAGCTGTTAGGCAATTTTTAAAGAAACCTCGTGTCGAACAAGCAGGGAAATTATCTTCCATTGATATTATCGAAAAAGGTGTTTCTGATTTTTTTAAGACCTATGGGGACACGGTTTATGAAAACGGTTGCTCTGCTAAATGTGCTGTATACTGCGGAAGTATCGAACGATTGGAAGAACAGATTTACCCTCATCTTATTAGTAAAATGAGAATTAAACCGGAAGAGATTCTAAAATTTCATAAGGGAAATAAACGATATAAAATTTCCAAAGAAGCGGAAATGGAATTTAATTCACTGGATACGGTAATTTCAAAAAAAAGAATTGTTTTACTGGTACAGGTGGGGAAGGAGGGTTGGGATTGCCGGAGCCTTACCTCCGTTATTCTTTCTCAAAAAGGCGATTGTCCGACAAATATGGTTTTACAAACCTCATGCCGTTGTCTTCGGCAGGTAGATAAAGGAAAGCGAGAAACCGCATTGATATGGCTTAACGAAGATAATGCCAGAACCCTTGATAAGCAATTAAAGGAAGAGCAACATACGAGTATCCTTGAGATCAACAATCTGATGCCTCCCGGAGATGTAAATACTATTCCTCGTTTTTCGCGCATGGAATACTTGAGATTGCCGAAAGTCGATTTTTACCAATTGGGAGTGGAGTATGAAGCGGTTGTTACCGAAGCGGATCCGATACCTGCGGAGAAACTTTCTGCTTTTGAACCCCACGTATATAAAATTACTGCATCGATAACGGAACGGGGGCTTTCTCCGGATGATCCGAAGCGAAAAGAATTTCTTCATTTTATCAAAGGAGAAAACGCGGATTTTTCTATATGGGTTTATACTATTGCGAAGGAGAGTTTCGGATCAATATTAAAGCAAGATCTTCTTGTTTATGAAGAAAACCTTCGATCGATATTTAATGAAATAACCGAAGAACGAAATGGGATACGGTATTATAATAAAAATTTTCCCCAGACAGAAATACGTTCACGTATTCGGCTTGCGTTTCATCAACACAGGGAATTGAAAACAAAATCGGAAATTATTCCACAGAGTGCGGATTTACTAGTAATCGAAAAACTTTTGCCGGTGGAGTTCCATGATAATCTTTATCCTGAAAAATCTGAAGTACAGACGATCCTGGATGCGGATCAAACAGGGAAATCGATTGAATGGTTGAATGAAGAGCTGGAAATTGGGCAAAAAAAATTACTTGCGTTTTTGGAATCTCAAGAGGTTCCTATTTTTTTGAAAGAGCAATACAAAAAAATGACTCAGGAAGCACAAACACCGAAAAAGGTAACATCGGCAATTGCTAATAAGGATACTACTTTTCATTATCTGCCTTATGATTTTTCCCGGAGCCGGTTCGAGCTAAATTTTTTAAAGGAAGTACTGGAACTTAGATGTTTTCATGATAAGGGGTTGGATATCTATTACAATGGAGAACGGCATTTAACGGAATTTCGTATTTCGTGTTTTGCGAAAAAATACAACCAGTGGCGAAGAGTCGGGTTTTATACCCCCGATTTCCTGGTAATCAAACGGAAGGATAATCGAATTCATAAAGTAATGATCGTTGAAACGAAAGGAAGTGGGTTTTCGGAACAGGATCAGTTTAAGAAACGCAGGTCCTTTATGGAGACTGAATTTTTAAAAATGAATAATGATAAATTCGGTTACAAACGGTTTGAATTTGTTTATTTACCCGATGACCGGAAAATGGATGAAAATCTTGCGGATTTTCAGAATAGAATCGATTTATTTTTTGAGGAGAACCGATAATGGCGATAAAATATATCCCTTATTTTCCCGATACTGTAACCGGGCAAGCGATATTGAATAACATTACACGAACAAGGCGGGTTTTGCAATACCGGGATAACGACAGAGTTTATGATCGCCTTCGTCGGGGTATGCCGTTTTATGAATTGGAATTGCTTGAGAAAATTCACCCGCAAAAGCAGAACGGATTATTTAAAACAGAAGAAAAAACAGATGTTTTTTCCGATATGTTGATTCGCGGTGAGTGTATCTCTGCTTGTGCGTACTTAAAAGATAAAGGGATCAGTGTTGATCTGGTGTACATTGATCCACCGTTTGCCAGTGGTGCGGATTATGCGAAGAAAGTATATTTAAGACGTAATCCGAAACTGGCGGAAAGAATTGCAAGGGCGGAAGAAGAGATGGACCTGGAAGAGCTCCGTTCCTTTGAAGAAAAAATGTATGGCGATATCTGGAATAAAGAGGATTATCTCAACTGGATGTATGAAAATTTAATGGCAATTAAAAGCATAATGAGTGAAACTGCCAGCATTTATGTACATTTAGATCCAACTATTGGACATTATGTAAAATTATTATTAGACGAAGTATTTGG
>JAKAGC010000107.1 GCA_021817755.1 Acidobacteriota bacterium
ACCAATTCAACCGGAAAGCATTAAAAATAAAATAGTGATTTCTGCCGCAGTATCGGGAATCATCGCATCATTTCTTTTCTTTTTCGGTCCCAGTCAAATGTATCTATCCAATGCCCCGATGTTTCATTTTGTTTATACGGACGTACTATTTAAATTTTTACCGATTTTCATCGGTGGATGGATTCTTGGATTTGCTCTCTTATCGCTAATGCTTCTTTTTCCGGTTAAATGGAATATTCATCCACGATTTATTGCATTGGGTACAGGGGCTGCGATTATGTTGTGGATACAGGGTAATATCCTGGTGTGGAATTACGGTGTACTGGACGGGAAACCGATTCAATGGGCAAAATTTATGAAAAACGGTTTAATCGATGGTTTTCTCTGGATTGTCATCCTGGTGACTTCAATTTTCTTGTTCAGGGTACTCTATAAATATTCAAAAAAAATCTGCTTTTTTCTTCTTATCATCCAATTGGTAACAACTTCAATACTGTATTTTCAGAATCCGGAGGCTCAGACAGCCCGGAAACATGTGATACTGGATACAAGCACGCAGTTTGATTTTTCTTCTTCTCAAAATATCATAATTCTACTTGTGGATGGGTTTGAGAGTGATCTTTTTCAAGAGTTAATAGATGAGAACCCACAATATAAAAAAGATTTTGAAGGGTTTACCTATTTCAGGAATTCTTTGGCGGGTTTTCCGCTTACTTTACCTTCGATTCCGTTTATGTTGGCGGGAAGAGCTTTTGATAATTCAATTTTGATGAAGGATTTTATAAAGGATGTATATTATGGAGATACATCGATTCCGAAAGTATTGAGAAAAAACGGTTACCGAGTGGAAATTCTAATGGACTGCGGACGTTGTTTTGAAAAAGATCCCAACCTGATCTCCAATCTGAAAAGTACAACTGTTGAAATGTATAATAGTCAGGCTGGTTTTTTATTTGATTTAACTCTGTTCCGTTTTGCTCCACATTTTTTGAAACCGAAGATTTACAATAACCAACAGTGGCGTTTTTTACGAATGATGAAAGAAGCGGTTCCGGAAAATTTAGCGCGAGATACGAAAGTTACAGAAGAATTGATGGGATTGAAGTTAAATTTAAAATCGGTTCAGGAATTGCAAGACCTGGCGTTTGGGGTCTCTATGGTAAGTGAAGGTAAGGTAACGACCAAAACTAAGGTTTTTAAATTTTACCATCTGGATGGTGTTCATCCGCCTTTTTATATGGATGATAAACTGGAATATAAAGTGATGCCGAATAACCGGAAATCTTGGAAAAAAATGGCCATTGGAGCATTGGAAATTGTCCATCTCTATTTAGAAAAATTAAAACGGTTAAATGCTTTCGATAATTCAATTATAATCGTTTTGGGAGATCATGGACATTCTGCAGGTCAATTTAAGGTGACTTTTCCCAAAAACTGGAACGAAACGAATGGGCAAATATACGGAGAAGCGGACCGGAATTATGAGCGCCTGGGTAAAGGAATCCTGGAATCGGGAATCCCGTTAATGCTGGTTAAACCTTTAAATGAACGTGAAGAGTTGAAAACCTCCGATAACCCTATTTCATTATCCGATGTTCCTGCAACTATTTTTGATTTACTTGGTATACAAGGAAATTTTATGGGGGAATCGATGTTTAAGATTGCACCTGACTCGCAACGGGAACGCGTTTTTACTTTCTTCTCCTGGCAGGGTGGAGAGGAAGGGTTTGATCATCTTCCAAATCCAAAACGTTTCAAAGTTAAAGGTCATAGCTGGTTGGATAAAAATTGGACCCGATTGGAAATTAATAAAAATAATATAAATGAATCAGCAAAATGAATATAGCGCTGTTGCGTTGAATAGTGCTCTACCGGAAGGTAAAACAGCAGGGCGGATTATTTTTACTGGGTTTAGTATACGTTTCCATTCTACGGAAGGAAATGTGGAATTACCTCTTACGGGTTTGATTATAAAACGGGGAGGAACAAGCGGACACTTGGTTCTTTTTGAGCATCCTGCGTACAACGGATGGGTGGTGTATACGGAAGATAAAAAAATATTGAACGGGTTGAAAGAATCTGGGGATGAAATGGTTTTGAAACAGATTGGAGAGATACGGAAAAAGAATATAAAAATCTCTCTGATTATATTTTTATCTTTGACAGCGATTGTTGCAATTATTTATGGCCTTTTTCTTTTAAGGAACCCGGTAAGTAAATCGATTGCGCGAAGTATTCCTCCGCAGTGGGAAATCACGCTTGGTGAAAATGTATTCAAGGGGTATATGGAGGGGAAAAGGATAATCGATGATCCTGTTGTAAAAGAACGCCTGGAGAAAATAACAAACCGTCTACTTTCTCATATTCCCGACCGTAGATACGAATTTCATGTTACGATTATCGAAGACCCGGTGGTTAATGCAATGGCTGTGCCAGGTGGATTTATAGCTCTTAATACCGGATTAATCGTCGAATCGGAAAATGGCGAAGAAGTCTTAGGGGTTTTGGCTCATGAAGTGGCTCATGTTACATTACAGCACGGGATACGTAAAATGATCGATTCATTGGGGTTGATTGTAATCGTTAAAGCATTCCTGGGCAACCGGTCGGGGTTGTTGGGTGCGATACTGGATAATAGTTCCTATCTTCTTAATCTAAAATTCTCCCGTGAATTCGAACAAGAAGCAGATGAGAAAGGGTTTAAATATATGGATAATGCAAATCTTAATCCTTCAGGTTTAATTGAGGCTTTCAGTGGGGTACTTGAAAAAATCAAGAAAAGTGGAGATGATAAATTAGACAGGTTGACCAATTTCATCAGTACTCATCCGGATTTGCAACAGCGAGTGGATTATCTCACGGAAAGATGGAATAACGTTAAAGACAAAAAACGGTTTATCGATATTTCTGCCGATTTCAATGCGCTGAAAGAGGCATTGGGGGATGCTTTAAAAAAAAATAAGCGTGAAGATGAATTGCCTGAAAAAGAATGATAATAACGTAATTACTTTTTATCACCCAAGGCTTTATCGAATAAATCGCCAAGCGTAGCTGCTTTCTTTTTATTATCTGAAAACCGGTCAATCAAATGTTTACTCATATGTGCTTCTTTCCTGTTTTTTTTGTGATGATCATATAACCGGAAGTCATCTTGTTCTACCATCTGATGCCCGCAAGAACGATCGGAACAAATCAACATATCTCCTTCTTTTCCTTTGACTGCGAGCATGAAGCTGTTGCACATAGGGCATTTTTTCTTTGTTAAATTATCATGTTTGTACTCGGATGTATCTACCTTAATGCTATCTATCAATTTTATTGCATTTTGCCGGATATCCTCCATGAAAGAACGACTTTCTTCTTTTCCTTTGGATATTTGGGAGAGTCTTAATTCCCATTGTGCAGTTAATTCGGGTGAACGCAGTTCGGCAGGTGCGAGGCCGATCAATTGAAATCCTTTTGAAGTTGGAACGAGCTCTTTTCCGTGCCGTTCAATGTAAAAAGTATTGAGTAGTTTTTCGATAATTTCTGCTCGTGTTGCGGGAGTGCCTAATCCTCCCTGTTTAATTGACTCGCGAAGTTCTTCGTCTTCGATAAATTTACCGGGACTTTCCATTGCGGTCAATAGCGTAGCTTCGGTATAGCGAGGAGGAGGAAGCGTTTTGGCTTTTTTCATTTTACAGTTTTTTACGGTTTTAGTAGTGCCCTGTTTTAACTCTGTTAAACGTTGTTCAGGAAGAGCATCTTCGTCTCCGGTTTCTTTTGATTGCACAGGCGGTGTACTAACCACGCGCCAGCCCATTTCTTTTACCACACTTCCTTTGGCATAAAACCGTTCTCCTTCAATTTCTGTAACGATGGTTGTCTGGTCGTACCGGTAAGGGGGATAGAGAACTGTAATAAATCGTCGAACGATCAAATCATATAACCGTCGTTCGTCGGGGGCAAGAGAAGCGAGGTTTACGGGTTGTTCAGTGGGAATTATGGCGTGATGATCGGAAACACCTGCATCATTAACGAAGCGTTTTGTGGTATTTAGTTTCGTTTTCAGGAGGGGTTGAATCAATGCGGTGTAAGGTCCAGTGGAAATGCTTTGCAACCGCTTGGATAGTGTGGGCACCATATCGGTGGTAATATACCGGGAATCGGTTCTGGGATAGGTTACGATTTTATGGCGTTCATACAGTTCCTGAAGTACAGAAAGGGTTTTCTTTGCTGAGAAACCGAATCTACGGTTGCCATCTCTTTGCAATTCGGTTAAATCATAAGCCAGTGGTGGGGGTTCCAATTTATCCTGGGTTTTTACTTCGATAATTTTTCCTGATTTCCCTTTTATTTTATCGAGGATTTGTTGTGCCTTTTCCTGGTTAAAAATGCGACTGTTTCCGTCTCTTCCTCTCCATTGTGCAAAATAGTCTCCAAAGTCTGCATCTATTGTCCAATAATCGACAGGGACAAAGGATTTGATTTCATTCTCTCGCTGGATAATCATGGCAAGGGTAGGGGTTTGAACTCGTCCTGCGGAGAGTTGTGCGTTGAATTTACAAGTTAACGCACGGGTTACATTTAAACCGATAATCCAATCGGCTTCAGCCCGGCATACTGCGGCATTATATAGGTTATTATAGGCATTTCCCGGCTTAAGAGAGGCAAAGCCATCTGAGACAGCAGCATCTGTTTGGGAAGAAATCCAGAGGCGTTTAATATTTTTTTTCCAGCCGCCAAGTTTCAAAATCCAACGGGCTACCAGTTCGCCTTCCCGGCCTGCGTCTGTAGCAATGATAAATTCGTCGATATCGTTTCGTTTCATTAATTGAGTTACGATTCGGAATTGGTGCGAGGTTTCGCGGATTACTTTCAATTTCATCTTTTCCGGCAACATGGGTAAATCCTGCATCCTCCATTCCTTGTATTTATTATCATAATCATGGGGTTCAGCGAGTGTGACAAGGTGGCCAAGAGCCCAGGTCACGATGTAACGTTGCCCTTCGAAAAATCCTTTTCCTTTTTTATCGCATCTCAAAACTCGTGCTATCTCTCTTGCTACGCTCGGTTTTTCTGCTAAAACGATTGCTTTCATATCTAAGCTCCTTTTCCGGGTTAAGGTACGTTATAAAGCAAAAATTATATTAAGTCAATCCCTGATTTAAAGTTTTGTACCAGTTAAGGGAATGTTTAGGAGATCATTGGTCGTATAAAAAAATTTGCTTGTTTCATTTTTTCTTCTGAAAAATGGCAATAATATATAATGAACGATTTCAGTAACTTGTGTAAGAGAAAAACCGTATAATATATATGTTAAACCAATACGTGGAGGTTCATTCAATGAAACGCAGAGAATTCCTGGGAACAGTAACCACAACGGCAGTCGGAGCGGCTGCTTTTCCTTATATCAATTCCAATTCATACCCATTATTTGCAGGCAGTACGGAACGGTATTCATCCAAAGCGATTTCCATAGTGGAAGAAACACTTGTAATCGATATGCTGGGAAGTTTCCAGGATGATATTCATAAACGAAATGGTAAACTGCTGATCGAAACATGGCTGGAACAACCGGCGTCCTTCACGGAGGAAGATTTCCGTACAATCCAATCTTCCGGGATCGATGTATTTGCCATGGGAGATCTCCTCCCCGAATACGATAAAATGATTGAATACATGGCACGATGGAACGGCTTTATTGCTTCAAATTCAACCTATATAGAGCGAATCGATACTCCTCAGAAATTGGACACATTAAGTTTGAAAAACAAACTGGGACTCCTTTTAACGTTCCAGGATTCCTCCCATTTTAGAACTGAAAAAGATGTGCAATTGTTCCGGTCGTTCGGACAGGTGGTATCTCAGCTCACTTACAATGGGGCGAATAAGTTGGGGAGTGGGAGTTTTGTACCGGTCGATAATGGTTTAACGCAATATGGAGCAGCGATAATCCGGGAAATGAATAGAGTAGGAATGGGGGTAGATGTTTCTCATTGTGGTGATCGAACATTACTGGATGCCATGGAAATCAGTAGTAAACCGGTATTAATTACCCATGCCTCGTGTCGTGCATTGAATCCGGGATATCCGCGTGCGAAAACAGATGAAGCAATAAAAAAGATGGCTCAATCGGGAGGAGTAATGGGAATAGCGATGCTTCGCTTTATGATCCGGGATCAGGAACCGGTAACAATGGATCATTTTCTGGATCATATCGATTATGTATCGCGATTAGTTGGGGTTGAACATGTCGGGATTGGAAGTGACATGTCATTGTGGACCGAGGATGCGTATCCGTTGGAAACCCGGAAGAAAACGTTAACTAATGCACCCAAGGAATACAAATGCCATAGTAATGAGAATTTTCTGATAAGTATAGAAGGATTAAATCATCCTCAACGGACATTCGATGTAGTAGAAGGGTTGTTAAAAAGGAATTATAGTAAAGAAGCTATTCAAAATATAGTGGGGCATAATTTCAAGCGGGTATTAAAAGAATTGATATAAAATTTTACCTATTCCTTTTTTTAAAGATACCGAGTTATCCAATTCAACGCTTGACAGAGATTTAATATATGTCTACAATATTTCTATGATTAATGTTGACGATTTAAAATTATTGCCTTACGGTGAGTCGGATTATATGAAAATCCGTAATGAGAATAAGTATTACGTAGATAAAACCCATTTCATCAAAACCATTGAACGAAAAGGTTCATTCTTGTTCTTTATCCGTCCTAGGCGTTTTGGAAAATCGCTTTTACTCTCTACTCTGTCCTGTTATTATGATATCTTGAAAAAAAATGATTTTAACCATCTATTTGAAGAAACTTATATCCACAAAACTCCTACTCCTAATCGACATAGTTACTTGATACTTAAATTTGATTTTTCTACTATAAACAGTGAACCTGATAAAATTGAAGAATCCTTTAATCTAAATGTAAGGAATACTATCGACGATTTTATTCAAAAATACAAAGAATTCCTGATTGATAATTTTGAGGAATTCAAACAAAAAATCCAAGTTGCCAAAACTGCATCGGATATGTTGGATACTCTAACAAAACAATTTAAAAATTTAGGGAACCCTATCTATGTCATTATTGATGAATATGACAATTTTGCCAATACACTTGTTTCATCTTATGGAGAAAATTTATATAAGAGTATGACTCAGGGGGAAGGTTTTTTCCGCGCTTTTTTTCATGTACTTAAAGGAGCAACCAACGGGGAACCTGCCCCGGTTGCGCGAATATTTATAACTGGTGTTTCCCCTATAACCTTAACCGAGATTACCTCCAGTTTTAATATTGCTCGAAATATCTCTCTTGATCACGATATAAACGAAATGGTGGGATTTACTAACCAGGAAACCGAAACCATGCTGAACTATTACAGCCAATCCGGATTAATTCCTCCCGCAACTCAAGAAAATATGGCTATTATGAAAGAGTGGTACAATGGATACCGGTTTTCGCAAAAAACGCAGATTGAATTATTTAATTCTACTCAAATTTTATATTACATTAATCACTACCTTCTAAACTCAGAACCACCAACAGAACTCATCGATCAAAACCTTAGAATCGATTATCATAAACTACGTTATTTGATTATCATCGGTCAAAAAGAGAATTCCGCTCTGAATGGGAATTTTTCTAAACTAAAAGAAATCATTGAAAATGGTGCCATCGATTCGAAACTGGTGGGAGGCTTCCCATTGCATGAGCTTACAAATACGGAGAACTTCGTATCATTGTTATTTTATTTTGGATTATTGACTATTTCCGGAACAAATCCCAACGATACTTTAAAACTCAGTATTCCAAATGAAACTGTAAAACGATTGTATTATGATTATTTTAAAGATATTTACCGTGAAACAAACGTATTCAGTATAGATATGGATAAATACATGAAGCTCATTTCCGGTTTAGCATTTGAGAGGCAATGGCAACCTTTATTTTCATTTCTTACTGAGAAGATGGCCAATTCGATGGGGTTAAGAGATTTAATTTCGGGTGAAAAAGCAATTCAGGCATTTTTGAATGTTTATCTTGGACTTACTAATTTATATATTATTCATACTGAAAAGGAATTGAATAAAGGATATGCTGATCTTATTATGGAGCCATTTTTAGCTCTATTTCCAGCTATTCGATATTCGTATATTATCGAGATCAAATATATTCCGCGTAATCAAGGCGTATCAAAGAAAGAAAGAGCATCGCAAGCAGAAGTAAAAAGATTACGACAGGAAGCAGAAGAACAATTAAAAAAATACGGTATGGATGAAAAATTTCATAAAACAATCGGCAAAACAACACTGGTTAAGCTAGTATTCATTTTTAAAGGCCATAATATGGAATATATGGGAGAATGTTGATCTTATTCGGAAAAATTTTTTTATCCTCTTTCTTATTCTTTATGTTGAAGTTAAATTCCATAGCTTTAATCAAAAAATATTTCTCGTATGATTCAACATATAAATTTTGGGAAAATCAAACCGGAGATGTACATGTTTAATATGAAACGCAAATTATATGAACAACGGATCGATAGTTTTTTACCACGTTTAAAGCATTTATTTTATGAAGATATAGTCAAAATGACAGCAGAATTTTGCCGTTTTGATGGCTTTGTCTCATTTGAGAATCGACTTAATGGGAAATACGAAGAAATCACCGAAGGAACTGTATGGGGAAAAGATTGGCAACGGGCCTGGTTCCATTTAAACGGATTCATTCCCGAAGTATGGAAGGGAAAACACGTGTGCGCCCGGATTAACCTTGGAGGAGAAGTTTTGATTTTCAATGAACAGGGTATTCCTATCCAGGGATTGAGTGTACATTCGATATGGTTCAATTATGATTACAGACGAGACAGATATGAAATCACAAAAAAAGCCCAAGGGGGAGAAAGCGTAGATTTGTGGATGGAAGCAAGTGCGGGTCAACTTTTCGGCTTGCCGTTAAAAGTGGAAGAAGGACTTAAAAAACCGGATAAATATGGTTCTTATGATGCGAAAGTGAATGAGATTTCGCTCTTGGTTTTCAGGAAAGACATTTGGGATTTGTACCTGGATTTTATGGTGTTGAATAACCAGATGCGGGCATTGCCTGAGAAAAGCGTGCGTCGCAATAGGATTCTATTTGCATTGAATGAAGTTATGAACGGATATAGAGGAGATAAAGAGAATATTGAAGAATTGAGAAATATTCTTAAACA
>JAKAGC010000108.1 GCA_021817755.1 Acidobacteriota bacterium
ACACTAAATTGCTATTTGTTCTAACACTAATTATTGTCATTTCATAATTGTGCCATTTTTTCCACAACTAACAAGCCACTAGTGAAACTATATCCGATTTTCCAGGGTCAAATATGGGAATTGTCGGAATTTTAGGTTTTTTATTGACAAAAGCTTATTTATCGGGTATAAATTTACCTTATGATTATTTCTACCAAATGCCGGAATATGTGCATTTCCAGGGGAAAAAATGACTGCTAAGCCGACAAAAACGATTTTTGTTTCATACGCACACGAAGACAAAGATTATACAGATCTTCTGATTAAGGGATTGAAGAGAAACCTCAAATCCTCAGGTGAATTTGAATGGAAATTATGGAACTTTTCCGAAATTCCACTAGGGACCAAATGGCACGACCAAATCAAATACCAGGTAGACGGCTGCGATTTTGCTCTTCTCCTGGTTAGCGACCGATTCCTGGATTCCGATTATATCCAACAAGAAGAATTGGCCGCATTCCTGGATCGCCAGGAAAAAAACGGGTTCCTGTTTTTCCCTGTTCTTCTCAGACCGATTGATTTTACAAAATGGCCTCAATTAACCCGGTTTCAGTTTTTTATGCCCAATGGTGATAATTTCGGAAAACCGACACTTAAGAATATTTCTTATGCAGACCTAATAGCTTTCCGGGAAACAGACGGACAAGTGATTCAAAGCCCCCACCATGACCGCTATCACCAGGAACTATCAAAGGAAATCATGCGGGCTGTCCACGAGCTGGAAAAGAAGACCCGGAAACAATGGTTCAAGATGTTTAAACACAGCGAAGACCTGATGCCTGCGGATATCATGGGCCCTGGAATCCGCTCTAAAATAAATAAGGACTATTACTGGGAACGAAACTTCGATACTGAAATTTTAAACCTCATCAAAGAGAATAAATCCCTGCTCATCCTGGGTAACTCTCTGGCAGGTAAAACACGCGCTCTTTTCGAATCCTTGAAGAAAATCGATAATGCTCTTATCCTGATCCCACCGGATAATTTAAAGGAAAATGAAAATATAGACCTACCGGAATCAAACGGTAAACAATTGATCGCTGTTTTCGATGATATCGATCAATACCTGGATAGGTATGGTCGCGAAACATTCGTATCTCTTATAAACAAATTGATGGAAGCCAATTACTTGTTGGCAGCAACATGCCGCAGAGGAAACGAATACAGCGAATTTTTCACACAAGCGCCCTCTTTTCTTATCGACTCCCTGGAAACAGTGGAAATCGATAAGATGTCGGATGCAGATATTAAAGGTTTTAAGAACTTTTACAGCCAAAATATGAAAGGAAAAGTCCAACTGGACGAAAGAGCATTTGATCGCAATATCGGTTCCTTTTTTATGAAATTAACCATAATGGAGCAACGGTATGTAAACCTGGGGAAAATCCTCAATCAACACAGATTGAATATTCCCTACAACCTCCCCCGTGAAATTCTAAAAGCAATTAAGTACTTCTATTATACCGGCAATATGGAAGGGAAAATGTTGTTCAGTCTTTCCAAACTCAAAGATTTTTGTGAAAGGCGTATGCTTGGAAAGCGAAAAGAAACCAAACCGCAGCAACAATTAAAAACCGGATGGCAAAACCAACTGGATAACTTCATGACACGGGAAAGTAAACACCAGTATTCCACTACCGATTGGAACCAGGCGATCGAATTATTGAGCTCTACCCGGTATGATTTGAATTTCATCGATGTCATGGAACCTTGTGTTCGTATTGAAGAAGTTTATCTGGAACGGATTATCGAACGGGAATTGAACCTTAACAGTATTATTGCCATTATTCGAGACGCTTATAAAGATGAAGATATCCAGGAATATGGATTCTTAACCACTGTTTACAGCTTTACAAAATTGCTCAAATCCGTGGAAACCTTACAGGAAGGTGAGAAGATCGTACAGCGGATGAAAAACCTGGGTATTAAACCCAATGAAGTTACTTTTAATACCCTTATAAATAAAACCCCAAACTTTGCCGAAGCGTTACAGTTACTCGATCAGATGGTTAAACAGGGTATCAAACCCGATGAAGTGACCTTTACCACATTGATGAATAAAACCGGGAACTTTACCGAAGCGTCACAGCTACTGGAACAGATGGTCGGACAAGGCATCAAACCCGATGAAGTGACCTTTACGACACTGATGAATAAAACCGAAAACTTTGCCGAATCGTCTCAATTACTGGAACAGATGGTTAAACAGGGAATCAAACCAGATGAAGTGACCTTTAACACATTGATGAATAAAACGTCAAACTTTGCCGAAGCATCACAGTTACTGGAACAGATGGTCGGACAAGGCATCAAACCCGATGAAGTGACCTTTACCACATTGATGAATAAAACCGGGAACTTTGCCGAAGCGTCGCAGTTACTGGAACAGATGATCGGCCTGGGCATCAAACCCGATGAAGTGACCTTTACCACACTGATGAATAAAACTGGAAACTTCACCGAAGCATCACAGTTACTGGATCAGATGGTTAAACAGGACATCAAACCGAATGAAGTGACCTTTAACACATTATTAAATAAAACAACGAACTTTGCCGAAGCATCCCAGTTGCTGGAACAGATGGTCAAACTTGGCATCAAACCCGATGAAGTGACCTTTACGACATTGATGAATAAAACTGGAAACTTTGCCGAAGCGTCACAGTTACTGGAACAAATGGTCAAACAGGACATTAAACCCGATGAAGTGACCTTTACCACGCTTTTAAACAAAGCCGAAAATTACACGGAAGCCCTTCATACCCTGGACCGGATGATCGGTATAGGTATTAAACCGGATAACATAACATTCAATTCACTGATGAATAAAGCCGAAAACTTCGCAGGTGCCGCTTATGTCCTGGAACAAATGATAAACCAGGGAATCAAACCAAATTCTATAACATTTAATTCACTGCTAAACAAAGCGGAAACCTATGCGGATGCCTCTCAAATCCTGGGACATATGACCAACCAGGGTATCAAAGCGGATTCCAATACCTATAATACCATTATCAATAAAACCGAGACTGTAGAAGAGACGCTTGAAGCCTACGGACAAATGAAAGCCCTGAAACTGAGAACGGATAAATACACCCTTGCGGCAGTTCTAAGAAAAACCCGCTTGAACCAGGGATTGGCCCTGGAAATGATTTTTAAATCCTATTCCCCGACAGATATTTTTTCCGATTTTATTCTCAGCCACGTTGTAGGCGAATCCTGCAAAACCGACGATCAATTCACCACCTATTTCTTCCCCTACCTGGAAACAATCTCCAAACAAAAGGATTTTATTATTACCCAATTCTGCCGGAAACTGGAATACAAAGGCCTTAATTCTGCCGCACTGGAACTGCTGGAAAGTGTGAAAAGCAAAAACTTCGACTATTTTAATATTAAAGCCAATTGCTTAAAAGATACCGATTTCGGCCAAGCCCTATCCCTCTACCAGAAAGCCATTGCCGCCACAAAAGATGAACGGCAAAAATCCATCGTATACAACAACGCTGCACAATTGATATATAATCATAAACAGGAATCCCATTACCCGAAAGCCATCGAATACTGCTCCAATGCGCTGAAAATCCAACCCTTTTATAAATTCGAATACCCGGGTGATCTGCTGGTTCTATTCGCCGCGCGCCAACACCCGGCAGATAAACTGATCGATGAAATCAAGAAACTGGTTAAAACTTACCGCATCCCACGCAAACGAATTATTCAACTGGCAGATGAACGCATCGAATCTACAGAAATTAAGGAGCTTCTGAAAACCCATTTTTCAACTGTACCCACTCCCGAAACCGCGGCGGAAAATTTGGAAGTATAACTGTTACTTTTTGGGGGACTCGTTTTGAAAAACCCGTCCCCCTACCCCCTACCAAAACTTCTGCTTAAAAAAGATGAAAATTAGAACCAAATCCGTTATCTATTCGTTTATACTATGTTAAACTATTTGAAAGGAGTCTGGCATATGAAACGATATCGCATTTTGAGTATAGTAATGGTTATGTTTTTTCTTGCAGCTGCAGGCTGCAACGTGAATAAATCCATCCGGTCACGGGACGGAGAAACCCTCGACGGCGGAACGAAAACAGTTAACGGTAGTATTCACATCGCCAATAACTGCACGGTTACTACTAGCTGTAGTACGGTTAACGGGAATATAACCGTGGGTTCCGATTGTAAAATGGACAGCCTCTCGGGTGTTAACTCAAGCGTGGATGTTGGCGCAAATACCACCGTAGACGGACGCATTGCCACGGTTAACGGGAGCATCTCCCTGGCTGAAAAAGTGGAAGTGAAAGAAGATGTGAAATCGGTGAACGGCGCTATCGAACTGAATAAAGGCTGCATAGTCGAAGAAGATGTTAAAACCGTAAATGGAAATATCACCCTTATCGGCGCAACAGTTAAGCAGAATGTCGAACTGAACCACGGTGATGTGTTATTACGGGACGGCAGCATTATCGAAGGAGATATCATTGTTCGTGAAAATCATGGGTTTAATGCAAACCCAAAGTCATATGAAATTCGAATCACGGATAATTCGGTAGTAAAAGGCGATATAAAAGTCGAAGATGATGACATTGTGATTAAAGTGATTTTAAGCGGAAACGGCAAAGTTATGGGACGAGTCATTAACGCCAAAACTATCCAGGAATGATTGCATTCGTTCCTATCTCCTGTATACCTGTAAAATACAATTTGTAACAACGATATTTATTGATTATGGGCGGTGGAAAGGCCGCCCATTATATTTTTTATCCCTTTTTATAAATCCCAATTGCTTTTATCCACTCCCAAACATTGATTTTTTTATCTCAATATGGTAATAATAGCCATGAATTAAATCCCGGAAATAAAAATCCCGGGCATCAAGGATGTGGAAAATGAGGAAAACCTTTGAACGCTTTAATCCGTCGTTGATCTTTATCATCAGTGCACTCGTATTTATCGTACCCCTCGGGTACTATTTCTTCTTCTGGGTCCCTGCACAAAGAGCCGATTTAACCCGGCAATACCTCCGCTCTTCTGCCATGATTAGCAACTTACTGGAAAAAGAGGTCGAAAATATCGGCACGGTTAGCCGCGGAGCGGATTTTATCATCGATGAAAAAGACGACGCATTGATAGAAGAGGACATATCGGAACGCATCGACGCTCTTTTCGATACCCCCTACATCAAAACCCAGTTTGTCCACCTCTGGCCCGGTATTAAAAAGAATACCGCCAAGCCCCTCTTTTTTACTTCCATCCTTGCCGAAACTACTGAACCCTTTGAATTCACAGTTAAAAAAGAGTTCTTCATACAAAACGGAACACGGGTTGCCGAATTTAAAATCATCCTTGACCCGGACGCCTTCATATCCCAGGTAACCGGCGGTTCTGAATTCGAAGAGGTTTTCCTCGTCAATAAATCCGGTGCCATCATGGGGGAACCGGGAAAAATAGACACCCAGCAATCCCGAAGCGGTATCAAACTAAACGACCTCAAATCCTTCTTTGAAAAAATTAAAAGTGATAAAAACGACAAAACATCCACACCTCTTGTTAAGCAATATATAGACCCCACTGATTTTCTCAGCCAGGTGGCAGATGTGGATATTGCGGGTAATAAATACCGGCTTTTCCTTCAACCCGTCATACTCCATATCGAAGGAATCTGGAATAAAAACTATTACACCACAGGCATTATCTCCCTGAACGAATTCGACAAACGAAGCCGCGCCATTTCCAATAATGTACTCCTTCTCTTTGTATTACTCATATTACTCGCATTAATCGGATTTCCTCTCCTGAAACTACGGTTAATCGGACCCGCGGACGGTGTCCGCCTCAGGGATATCCTATTCCTCTCTTTCTCCTTTATAATCGGCATACCGGTTATTCTGTTTTTTATACTCACCGTATCCGGTTATTATATCGACGAAAACAATGCACGGACAGAGCTTGAAAACCTCTCCAAAGAGATTCAGACTCGATTTACAAATGAGTTAACCGATGCTTATGACCAGCTTTCGATCCTGGTCAATGAACGCAAGGAATATTTGTATCCCTGGACAGGAGGACGTCTAAAGCCAACAAAAAAACCCCTCCTGGAAGAATTGAACACCGGCAATAAACTCATTTATCCCTATTTCGATATGGCATTTATCGCAGGAAAAGAAGGAAAACAGGTCTATGTACGCAATACCGACGACCGGTTGCTCTCTTCCACCCCTGCGGGAAATCCCGATTTAACTCAAAAGATCAGGGAAAAAGAGTTTCTCTATTTACCCGATAACCGCCCCTTCTCTTTGGACCCCATGTACTCCAAAAGTACCGGGATATATCAATTAAACCTCACCATTCCATTTACCGGGGAACCGGAAAAAACAGAACCGCCAATGGAAGCGGCAGGGATTTGTTTTCGTCCGTTGTCTGTGATGGAACCCGTTATTCCCGAAGGTTACGGATTTGTAATAATAGATAATAACGGAATGGTAACGTTTCATTCCGATTACCGGTTAAACGGAAATGAGAATTTCTTTTCCGAATGCGGCAGCAGGGCAGGACTCATTAAAGCCACCATCCAATCGCGAGGGAAAGACATTATCCGGTTACCTTACAAAAACAAAGACAGCGATTTTTTCTTTTCTCCATTACAAGATATCCCCTGGACAGTCGCCGTATTCAGGGACCGGGCCATAACCGGTTCCCGTAACCTGGAGAAAATATACCGGGCCTCTCTCCGTTATTTGTTGTATTTTGCTGCCCTGGCCCTGGTAATCTCTCTCTATTTTTTCATCATTTTCCTCTATGGCTTCTTACTCAGAATAACCGGACTTTGCAAACATAAAGCCGATACCAAATTAACATGGCTATGGCCCCATAAAAACTTGAAATTCAAATACTTCTGTATTTCCTTTTTAAACATCGGCGTATTTATCTTTCTCACCATCGATCTTTTACTCCGTGATAAACCTTTCAGAGGTATCCTGGTGTTACCCTTGCTGGCCTTAATTCTCTCCTATGTAGCCATTCAGAAAACATTAATCAGGATGAGAAGCACCCATAAACCCGGTTCGCGTTGGTTTATGTTTTTTCGCGACGTCATAATACCACTGGCGCTCTTCTTGATGCTTATCCTCCCCTTTGCGTTTCTTACACCCTATTTGAAAACCGTTCTTTCCCAGAAAAGTTTCTTATCCGGTTTGATCCTGTTTTACCTCTTCCTTTTGTTCATACCTAACCGGGAAATAGAAAATAGACGCATACGTAATTGGGGACTTTACCGGAATTCCTATACCATCGCCTTTTATTCATTTATCCTGTTATTACTCGCCTACCCCGCCATGGTGACCTACAAAATCGCCTTTCATGAAGAGAACATCACCAATGTAAAATACCATCAATTTACCCTGTCCAGGGATTATACTTCCTGGCAAAAAAGACTGGCGAGGGAGTACAAACCCCAATACGAAGTATTGAAAGATGAAAGGGAGAGGCGAAATACACGGGGTTATTATTTCATCCCCTCTCAAAAGACCTATATCATCGATAAATCGATGGTGGAATTTTTAAAGAGAACCGATGGAAATATCCTGTTAATGCAGATGAATTTTTCCAGTGTGTTTAATGATTTTATCGTCAAAGAAGCCAACCTATTTCCTGAAACCATCATTAATCCGCGAACACGACCAATAATGGGGATGTTTTTAGAGACTCTCGGTCAACTCATTCCCTTTGACAACCGGTATTCGGAGAAACTGAGGCATTTTTACAACGACCAATCGCAGGACGGCTCATTAACCTGGATGAATATCATTGCAGGAAATGTAGAGAAAGAGTATCTCCGTTTCGATGAAAAAAATGAATTGACTTACCGGGAAGGAATAAAAGGAACCGAACCTTTTTATGTTGTATCGGTGGTGCCCTGGATCAGGACAGTTAAAAAGAATTTGATCGTATTGACGATCGGGTTATTGGCCGCAGGGTTTTTCCTGGTAATCGGATTGTATCTGGCCGCACATTATCTCACAAAATTTGTCTTCCTGAAAGAGACCGATATTGCACCCGGAGAAAGTTCATTGGTATTCAATAACCATAGCCGGCCCGGCCCCGGTAGAATCTTATACCTGGGAAAAGAGCCCCAGGGATTTAAACTGGACATCAAGCCAGGGGATCTGTTTAAAGTAGATTTTAGTAATATTCCGTCCGGTGGGCATTTTAATCCCGGTTTCCCTGTTGATAAGAAAACAGTAATCATCGATCATTTCGATTATAAAATGTATGATCCCCAATTCAATAAAACCAAGCTCGAAGTCATGGAGCGTCTTGTTTACGGATTCGATGTGGAAATTGCGATATTTTCCAGGTATGAACCCATGGAGAACTTTAAACTGGAAGAAGGCAAAGAAACCCAAAAAGAAGAAAAGAAAGAGGATAGCGGTACCACCCCAATTATCGACCGGTGGAAAAAAGTATTGGGAAGTTTCGAATACAGGTACTTCGTGGAACGGGATAAAAAGAGTCATGAACACAAAACCGGTTTGATTTCGGGAAATCTCCCCCCTGAAGCACAGGAGATCATCGAGTTTATCGATGATGAATGCGAGGGAACACCTTACCTGGAGCCTGTAAAAAAGCGGATTGCTGAAGATCTGGCAAAACTTGAGCCATCGGATTATAAAAATATAACATTAACCGCATGGAAAGACCGGATGAATGAGTATGCCAACGACGTATACAATGAGATATGGCGTACCTGTACACGGGATGAAAAGCTTGTATTAATCCGGTTAGCGCGGGAAGGATTATTAAATCCTCGTAACAAGGAGAATATTCGCAAACTCATGCGCAGGCAATTGATATTACATGCCCCATTACGGTTAATATGTCCCTCTTTCAAGAAATTCATTTTGAATGTAGAGGATTTCGAATCCATATTGGAATGGAAGAAGAAGCAGTATAAAAGTATATGGATGGAGATACGGCAGCCGTTGATGTTTTTAGTAACCGGGGTCATCATCTTTTTAATGGCTACACAACCCGGGATGTTGGAATCCTGGATGGTAGTCATACCTGCTGTAAGTAGTTTTATACCTGTATTATTGAAGTTGGTGGACCAGGTAAAAAGTATCGGAGGCCGTGGAGAGTAATTTCCCGAAATAGTA
>JAKAGC010000109.1 GCA_021817755.1 Acidobacteriota bacterium
AGAATAATTCCGGATACGATTCTACACTAATAAATCGTTTCTGATTGAATTTTTTGGAAATCGTTTTAAAAGGAAAGCGAGGGGGCAGGGGCCCCCTCTATTACGCCGTTCCGCTCCCATCTCACCCTTTAATACTGAAAGCGTCATATGGTTCGACAGCAATGTCTTTTTATACCTCTATTATCTGTTATTCAATAAAGCGATTCAATAACTCAAAATACTCATTTTTGAATAGGTAGAAATACCTATTGAATAAAAAGCTGATGGTTAAAGGTTTAGGGAACTTACTATTTTTTAGTATATAGACATTTCAAAAAATTATTTTCTTATTCCTGTTGTTCCTTTCCTTATTTTTAAAGGATCGATCGTTCCGGTTGTAATATCCAGGATAAAACGGGCATTCTTTTGTTGTGCAAGATCACTGTTCACCCTGCCATCTTTTCCCCTGTGATTCAAGGGCATATCGCTCTCAAGAATCAACCGTTCCCCATACCACCCGACAAAACTTACGAAACCGGGATAGGGATCGACAATGTGAAGGGTTTTGTATTTATTTTTATCTTTCAAAAGTTTTAAATCCACTACTTCAATCATTGGATGGCCTTCACCGACAGAAAGAACAGCGAGGTATTTTTTAGAAGGTGAAGCGGATAAAAGCTGAACTTCCATCAATTGACTTAGGTTACTTCCAAGCTTTTGATTATTCCCATTCTCTGCAAGGATATACCAGCATGCACCGCTTTCATGGTGGGTATTGATTACACAGAGAATCAGATTATTTCCGATGGGTGCCATCAGAACTCCTCTCTCTTCAAGGGTTTTACGTGTAATTTCACCCTGGACAAAGAAAGAGAAGCAAAAGAAAACTCCAAGCAGCCAAACCCAGTTTTTTTTCATAGAACGAATATTATCAGTCATTTTTCCTCCCAATAAAATAGTTATATATTCCATTTCCCCCAGTATATTAAAAAGCGGGTGGGGGTTTAAGAGAGATCATATCCGTACCCTTCTGCCAGGGTTTGGGTATATGATTTCAATTTCATCTTTGTTGTATTATCCCAATTGCGATATCTCGGGTAATGCTCGACCTTTTTCATATTAGGGGGTTCATCGGGACCAATTATTAATTCATTAATAGGGGAGTTCTGAATTTTTTTTATGGTATCTGTGGGAATTTGATTCCCCCCAATAAAGTCAATCATACGGGTTACTTCATGGGTGTTGTTGAATAAGTCTTCAATTTTAAAAAAAGCAAACCGTTGTGGGTTTAGTGTTTTTCCAAAAGATTCGATATAAGCATTCGTAAAATTCCACGTCCAGGCGAGCCGTTCGACCTGGTCCATTTTATTCCATGCTTCTTCATCCTGTATTCTAACGCGTCCCGCTTCCCATATGGAATCGTTTTTATGCCATCCTTTTCTTATGGCGCTTCTTACGAAATCTCCGGGATGACGAACGACATGGACAAAACGGGAGGCTTTAAAAAGATTGGCAATAAAAGGAGCAAAAAAGGTAAGGCATTGGTTGGATTCCACATATATCTTCTCTGTAATAAAAACTTCGAGAATAGATTCCATGCGTGCAGTATCGAATATTTGAGTTAGAGTTTCGGCTTGTTCCTGCTGGGTACTGGCAAAGTGGGAAAAAAATTCGAGGGTGGGGCGGGGTTCATGGAAAGCACATATATTTGGGCTACGATCAAGTAAAGATGCAAGGAATTTGGAACCGGACCTGCCGGTGGTTAAAATAAAAACGGCAGGATAGCGGTTGTACATTCGTTCAATTGTTGCCAGATCAGCGTGATGGATGGATTTTATATTCATTTCCTCTTATTTGGTCTCAGTTTTTGATTTGGGTTTAATTCGTTTCATTCGGAACTTTTTATCGGGATTCTTTTTAAAATAATTTCTAATCAAAGAACTGATAATGGATATGAGCAGAATAATAGCAATAGAAAGCAGCATCACGGGTGTGGGAATGGGTTTAATTTCGGAAATAAGCATCTTAACGCCGATGAGAACAAGGATAAGAGAAAGTCCATAATGGAGGTCTTCAAACAGACGAATAACGCCGGCAATGACAAAATAAAGAGCCCGGAGCCCGAGAATCGCAAAAATATTTGAGGTAAAAACGATAAAGGGATCGTAGGTTACACCGAAAACAGCAGGGATGGAATCGACGGCAAAAACGATATCCATACTTTCTATTACAAGTAAAACAACAAACAGTGGGGTTGCGGTTAATTTCCCTTCTTTCCGAATAAAAAATTTATCTTCAACAAAGTGTTTGACCATAGGGAATATCTTCCCGGATAATTTTAGTACGGGGTTTTTTTCGGGGTGTATTTCTTCGTCTTTTTTTATGGCCATTTTAACTCCAGTTAAAATCAAAAACGCCCCGAAAATATATATAATCCAATGGAATTTTTGAATTAAAACAACACCTGCCATAATAAAAACACCGCGGCAGAAGAGTGCACCGATAATCCCCCAGAATAATACTTTATGCTGATAACTCTCTTTTACTTTAAAATATGAAAAAATCAAAATAAAAACAAAGATATTATCGATACTCAAAGATTTTTCCAGCAGGTAAGCTGTAAAAAACTCGGTAGCTGCAAGCGAGCCTTTTGTCAGGTAAACTCCAAGGTTGAATATTAATGCAGTAGCAATCCATATAAGACTCCAGATAAGAGCTTCCTTGAGTTTTACTTCATGGGCTTTTCGGTTCAATACTCCCAGATCGATGGCAAGCATAATGATAATCGTTATTGCAAATATAATCCACATAAACATGGTTCCTCCATAATAAGATAATATTGTAATATACTTCTTTTAATTTTTCCAGTGTTTAAGGGAAAAACTGTAGGATATCTGCATGTGTGGATGGTTCATGATGCTTTGCCGGAAAGATTTCCCATACATTCAATAAATTTATTGGATTTATAGAAAAAGTATGAAATGGGAAATTAAATCGGAGTATTTTATTGAAAAATTAATGACTGGTACTGATTTTTTCTACCAATTGTTTGGCATTAGGAGAAAGAGGGCTAAACATTTTTTGCAAATTGTTAAGAATTATTTGCGCCTCTCCCAGACGGTTCGAACGTACCAGGGAGATGGCTTTAAAATAGAGTGCTTCGTCGTAATAAGAGGGATTCATTTGTTTGATAATACGATCAAATTCATAAATGGCCTCGGTTTTGCGGTCCAGGATCAAAAGGCATATACCTTTGAAAAAAGGTACTGCGGGTATATCGTTTTCTGCAGGAATATGATTAAGAATAATTAGTGCTTGTGTATACTCCTTTTTATTATAATGTTTCATGGCCTGTGAAAAGGCATTTTCCCGGAGAAATCCATCCCGTGTCTCGGTTTCGATATAAACAGGGGGAGTAAATGCGGTAATATTATAATTCCATTGGTCATTACCGGAGTGTTGCCGGAACACGAAAAAAGAAAGGACTCCAATTAAAAGAGTAGCAAATGCAAGCGCAGGCTTCCAATAGCGAAAAAGAGAAAATTCCCTCTGTGCAATAATAATAGGAACGTCGCGTGAGTAAAGCCGTTCACTAAGTTTTACAGCGGCATAGCATTTATTACATTGGAAATAATGGAATTCAAACTCTTCCCTTTTTTCTTCCGGGATATTTCCAAGTAAGTAACTATCGGCGAAACCGTTAAACTCGTTACATGTCATAACCTCGACGCTCCTTATTGCCCACTCATAAATAAATGTTTTTGTTTTAAAATCTCAGTTTTTAGGCGTTTTAATGCTCTTTCTTTTCGAACACTGATATAGTGGCGTGTTTTCCCTAAAGTAGAGGCAACAGTTTCGAGGTCATTTTCTCCGAGGTAAAATTCTTTTAATATTCGTTTATCCGTTTCATTTAAGTATTTGTCGATGGTTATTTTTATGGCTTGATTAAGAGCTTCATCCGACAGCCGCTCTTCTTCTTCAAAATCATAGGTTCCTTCGAACCGTTCTTCTCCGCGTTTAAGAATATTGGCATCCCTCTTCTTTTTATAGAAATAGTTGTACATTACGTTTTTTGCAACTCCGAAAATGAAAGGAGCGATGAATTTGTCTTCCTGAATTTTATTTTTGGTAACAGCGTCAAAAAATGACGCCAATACTTCCTGCACCAGGTCCTCGTAGTTTTGTTCTCCTTTTATTCGAAGCCGGAAGAAGAGAAATATACGGGAGCGATATGCGTCTATTATTTCGCGCTGGGCTGCATATTCTTTCAGGATTAAACGATCGACGAGTATTCTATCGTTATTCATCCAGCCGCCTTCCCAGATAATTTCGTATGCTTTTGTGGGATATCATTGACTAGTTATATACCACATTAAAAAAAATTTCAAGACCAAGTAAACCTTTTTTTAATTCGGGTCGTTTTTTAATTGGAAAACATGTTACAATATAAAATGAATACAGGAGTATGAACATGAAAGCAAAAACATTTGTATTAGTGATGATGATTGTGATGTCATTTTTAATTTTTAATGCCTGTACATTCGACATTAAAGACAACATTACGGATCCCACACCTCAGTTTAAAGATGCAATGGCTAAAATTAAAACCATCGAAGCAAAAGACCCAATGCGAAAAGGCAAAGTTACTAATTTGAATTTGCTTGTGTATGTGGGAGATGAAAAACAATTAATAACTCTTTCGATCCCTGTTGACGCCGCAAAAACATTTATGGATAATCCCAATATTAAATTAGGCGATGAAGAAAAGGATAAATCCATTTCCAAAGCTATGAAAGATGTGGATTTAAAAAACTTTAAAAATCTGGAAAAAATGGGCCCCGGATTGATAACCGACATCCAGGTATCGGAAGATAATGTTCACGTACTGGGGTGGCTCGATTAAACTCAGTGGTGCTATGATTAAGGAAAACAACAACCAAACAAGATGAAGGAAATCACGGAGAAAACCGATGCAAGGACAATTGATGAATCAACACTCCTCCGCCTGGCAAAAGAAGGAAACCAACCGGCTTTTACCCAGCTCATTCAACTCCACCAGAAACATGTATTCAGGCTTGCTTTCGGTTTTTTCCACGATAAGGATGATGCCATGGAAATCGTACAAGAAACATTTATAAGGGTTTACCGGAAACTGGACGATTTCGGTGAAAACGATGCCCCGCTGTTCGGCAGATGGGTAAACCGAATAGCTCATAACCTGTGCATCGATTATTACCGAAAATTCAAGAAACAAAAAGTAAATCCGAAAGAGATTTTCGATTATGAAACAGATACTCGGACGATTTCCACACGGCATGAAGATCATCTGGATATCCAGAGTTTTAAAGATTCGTTGGAGAAATCCATCGATAAGCTTCCAAAACGCCAGAAGTCGATATTTATTTTGAAACATTTTAGTGGATTAAAGCATCACGAGATTTCCGATACGCTGGATATTTCGGTAGGAACCATTAAATCCTTGTATCATAGATCGGTTCAGCAGTTAAAAAAGCATCTCCAAATGACTGTGGAACCTGAAAAAAATGGAGCAAAGTCATGAAACAGGACGAAAAAAACCCTATAGCCTGTGCATCGGCAGCAGATTGGTTAGCAGATTATGCATCTATACCATATGAATCTGAGAACCGTCTCCCTATTGAAATGGAATCTCATTTCAAAGAATGTCCGGGTTGTAATGAGGAATATGAGTTGATACGCCGGATCCGGCTCGAATCGAAAGAGCTCGATACGAATTGCGAGGAAGTCATGGCTTCTATCCATTGGGAAGAAAACGCTTACCGTATTGCTGGGAGAATACCTTTTAAATCTCCATTTTCACAAGCAAAGCAGACCTCTTCCTCAAGGTTCAAGTTCTTTACGGCTAAAGGAATGCAGTACTTTGGATGGAAGCTGGCGGGACCGCTTCTTGCCACTGTATTTCTTTTCGGAATTGGACTGGGTTACTTGTTTTTTCATTCATCAGAACGGCCTTATAAACTTATTACGCCGGACTTACCGGTAGAATCCACCCAGGCAAAATCTCTGGCACGAATAGAAAACACACTGGCGCGTAAGGAAGCGGCTAATTATTTCGACCGGTCCCAGATCGTCTTATCCGACGTATTGAAACAGTGTAATACCCAGGGGTCATTTTCCTTTTCGGATAGTGTGGATATGCAGCGAGTACGGATGCTGTTGAATGAAAACAGGTATTTTAGCCGCAATCTCGATGACCCGCAATTAATGAGCAGTAAAGAACTGGTAAAAAAAATCGATTGGATATTATTTGAAATAATGATGATGGATGCAGAAAGTGGTTCATCTTGTGAAAAAATACAAAAATTGAAAGATTATATAGAAAAAGAAAAATTACTGTTCAAAATAAGATTAATTCAAAAAGATTTAAATATAAGTGAGGTTTAAAATGAAGCGACCGAATAAATATATCTTACCGATTGTTATGCTGATAGGTTGTTTATTAATCGTCCCATTATATGCTGAGAGCGAGAAAGATATGTTCGATAAGGCACGGATTGCCCTTTTCGACCGGAAATGGGACGAAGCGCTTTCAGGATTAAACCGATTGTTAACTCAATATCCCAACAGCGGTTATAAGGGCCAGGTTCTATTCTATAAAGGAAAATGCTATGAAGAGAAAAATGCGATGCAGCAGGCAATAGATAGTTACAACGCATTTCTAAAAATTTCTTCAAATGAGAGCCTTAATGAAGAGGCATCGAGAGCAATAATCGATATGAATTATTCTCTTTACCGTTCCACAGGAAACAAGAAATACCTGGGAGAAATTACAAATTTTCTTTCAAACCGGCAGAAGGTCGTTAAATATTATGCAGCTTTCAAATTGAGTTACGCGGATGATAAAATCTATGCATCCAAAAGTATTCCGGTTTTAAAACGAATAGTGGAATCGGATGATGATAAAGATTTGGTGGACCGGGCGAAAATTGCATTAATGCGAGTAAACCCGAGTGTATTAAAAGAGGTTACGCCTAACCAATCGAATGAGAACAAGTTACTCTCGATTCAGGTTTATGATAAACATTCTAAGAGTGATTCCTTTTCGATAAAGATTCCATTTATGCTGGCAAGGCTGGCTCTGGATTCATTATCGAATAAGGACAAAACTCTCTTAAAAAAAGAAGGATATGATCTAAATAAAATAATAGAAACTCTTGTAAAAACAAAAGAATTATTACGATTCGAGTCGGAAGATACAGTTATAAGAATCAAATTGGAATAGCCCTAAATAAAGGTCTAATCATAAAATAAGCACAAAAAAATTCAAAACAATACATCTATACAAAATAGAATGGAGGAATCATGAAAAAAAAATTAGTATTAGTCGTTGCTGTGTTGGCCGCTTTTTTGGCAGTCTCATTTGTAGTGTTCGCGAATTCGGATGATGATTATAAGGTTATCAAACGAGCCACTAGCGTTGAAAAGAGTTCCGGTACCCCTACATTTTTCTGCCTGGAAGTAAAGGATAATAAAGCAAAGAAAGTAGAAGTAAAAATGAAAGTGCCTCTTTCCCTGATTGAAATGTTCTCCGATTGCGTTAAGGATAAAATCGATGAGAATGTAGGAAAGGATGGCAAAAATTGCAAAATCGGTATCAATGATATCGACATCAAGAAGGTGCTGGCTGAGTTAAAAAAAGGCGGTTCGGAAATTTTGATTGAAGTAGACAATGGTGATAACTCAGTTAGAATCTGGCTGGAATAGAGTTTAAGTTCGTAAATCACTGACTTTATTCCCGGATTAACTATGGAATGGTTGTATCTGAACTGTAGAAATTAAAGGTGAAAACGGAGACAAAGGGATAATAACCCGGTGTCTCCGTTTTTTTTTATTTAAACATCAGAAAAAAATCAAGAATTGGAGAGAAATTTTGACCACTCGACGGCATCGAGATAAAGAACGGCGAGTTTTTCTTCATTTAATTTATGTTTTTGGGCAATAGAGCTGACGGTTTCCCATTCGCCTTTTTCAAAGGCTTTTACACATCCGAGGATATCATAAGATTGTCCGTCTTCCCCCATTAGAACTGTTTTCACATGATCATCCAATGGAAGTTCGGCGAGGATTTCAGACATGGGAAGATCGATAAATGCTTCAACCAGGGAAAACATACCGATTAAAAATAGATCCGACGGATGATCTTCCAATTTGAATTCTTCGGCGATGGATTCCAGGAATCGAGCGCGTATAACGGCTGTAACCATTAATTCCATGGGTTTTTCTTTTCCAATACCGCTCATAACGATAATGGTCAACCACCGTTTGATCTCGCGTTTTCCCAATAAAAGTAATGCATGAGAGATAGACCGAATTTCAACTCTAAAGCCATACGAAGCGGAATTAATAAAACGAAACAGTTTATAAGCTAGAGAAACATCGTGTTTTATAATAGATTCGATCTCTTCTATATTAAAATTGGGATCATAAATTTTACGAAGGATATTTAGGTAATTGGCTTTGTACCCGGGCATTTCCTGTCGAGAGACCAAGGAGGGTTTCCTGAAAAAGAATCCCTGAAAGTAAGTATATCCGAAAGCCACGGCTTCCTGGAACTCTTCTCTATTTTCTATTTTTGAGGCAATAAATTTTATATGGGGAGCATTAACTCTTTCAATAACATTACGTCGTTCTAATGTAGAAGCCGTTTTAAAATTAACTTTAATCAAATCCGCCATATCGATAAAGGGGCGCAGGGATTCATCATAAGCGAAATTATCCAGTACAATCGAATAACCTGCACGCTTTATCCTGGAACATTCTCTTATAACATACAATTCCGGTTGGATAGTTTCGACAATTTCAACACCTAAAATATCACGGGAAAATAATAACGGAGCGTGAGCCAAAAGCAATTTTTGATCAAAATTAATAAATGCCTTCTTGTTATCGGTAAGTTTTTGCAGTCCAATCAGCAAACTGTTTGCAATAACTTTAATAGTTGCCAATTGATCGTTTGCAATAAATGCCCTGTTTTCCATATCGGAGCGGTACAGTAATTCATAAGCGAAAACGTGGCTTTGATTATCAAATATGGGCTGTCTTGCGATAAATATGTTGGCTTTTTCTTCTATTCTTTCTTCAGGCATATATTCCCCAGACTTTAATTATAGTGAAAACCGTAGAGGAATGCAATAGATTTTCCGAATGACTAAACAAATATAAACCTATGAA
>JAKAGC010000110.1 GCA_021817755.1 Acidobacteriota bacterium
ATTAATTCATTTTGCAAAGCCTGTTTTACTGGACAATATCCCACAGGAGATGTCTCTTCCGAAATTCTCGCTCAGATTGAAAGAGAAAGAGATTTGAATAAGGAAGTACAAAATAATAAATTATAAACTAAAGATATATTACTATGCAAAACTGCTATATGACAAATTATATCTTTTCGCCTGAAGGAGAAATAAGGGAAGGACAAATATACCCTCTTCTCTACCATATCTATAAAAACAATATTTCCGGTGTACTGGCTATTAAAACAGAGAATTACGAAAAAAAAATTTTTATCCGGGATAGAAGAATTATTTTTGCTTCTTCTGACCAAAAAATGGATACATTCAGCGAGTATCTTTTAAATAAACAATTGATTACCCGGGAAATCTATACCACTGCTACCCAGTACATGGCAAAGAATAAAAAGCGATTCGGACGCGCATTAATAGAATTGGGATATTTTTCATACGATCAGATCTGGACCTGGATACCCGCGCATTTAATTTCAATCGTATATTCTTTATTCAATATCAAATATGGGGCATATCGTTTCATTGAACAGCACGAAGACGAAATGAATATCGAAAATATTGTTCTTGACCTCGATATTCTTTGTGTTATTGTTGAAGCGATACGCCACTTTAAATCCGACTCATTCTTAAAAAAACAATTCGAATCCATAACAACTCTTTATCCCACTATACCCAATACCGATTTACTTCCCGATGTCCATTTCAAGCCCTATGAAGTCCATATTTTTAATATTGTTAGGCGTGAATCCGTACTTACAAAAATCCTGGAAAAAAGCGAACTTCTGGAAAACGATACGCTACGGTTATTATTTCTTTTTATGGTAATGGAAGTGATTTCAATGGAAAAACACGAACACGTCACCCCTACACCTTTAAGAGAAAACGAAAACAATACTGTAAATCGATCCGGAGCTTTTGCTTCTTTTGAAGAAGCATTAAAGTACTATAACGGGAAATATGAGTTGATATACCGCGTAATGATGAAGGAAATTGGTCCAATTTGTATGTCGATTCTCCATAAATCCATTGAGGACATTATGGAAAACCTTCCCACCTATTTACGCAAGATTCAATTGAAATCAGATGGAACAATTCTCGAAGAACCCATTTTAAAATCCTTATGGTATAATGATTTCGATCAACATATCGGGGATTTCCTTAGAGGACTCGAAGAAATTTTATACACGGAGATTTTCGCAGTTAGAAAGCACTTAGGCCTCGAATACGAGCAGCAGGTACTGAAATGGATCAAAGGAATCGGAAACTAATTATACTCGAAAAACAACTGTTTTTTCTTTTTCTATTATTCCTGCTAATCACCATCGTTTATACCGTATAGGACGGTTCCACTCACTACGCGAAAGGGGACTTTTAAAATCGAGATGAAATCCATTATCCAGATATTAGGCCCTACCGGAGTTGGAAAAAGTAATGTTGCTTTATTCCTCGCCAAACAACTCCAGGGAGAAATTATTTCCGCTGATTCTATGCAAGTATACAAGGGATTCGATATTGGAACGGATAAAATTCCGCCCCATTCCATGAATAACATTCCTCATCACCTTATTGACATTCTCGATGACTGTTCCCAATTCAATTCTTCCATGTTCCTCGAACAGTCATACCAAATTTCCGAAGATATTCTATCTCGCGGAAAACTTCCCATTGTATGCGGTGGAACTGCATTATATCTAAAAACAATGATCGATGGGATTTTCCCTGAAAATGACCAGAAACGTATTTCCCGTGAGCGTTTAAATCGTATTTCAGAACGCCGGGGCTTGCATATTCTGTGGAACAAACTCCTTTCCATAGATCCAGCTTATGCTGAAAAAATTGGCCCAAATGATCGAATCCGAATTGTAAGAGCGTTGGAAATTTATTATAACAACGGCATTCCCCCTTCCCAGATTTTCCAGAAAACCACCACTCCTTTCAAGGATTACCGGTTTATTCGAATCGGTTTGAATATGGAAAGAGAGTTATTATATAGACGTATCGAAAATCGCATCGATCAAATGATCGAAAAAGGTCTTTTGGATGAAACACGAAAGCTCATGGAAACTCACTCTCCCAATTGCCCTCCTTTCAAATCACTTGGTTATAAGGAGACCGTTATGTTTCTTGAAAATAAAATAAAAGATTGGGATGAAACAGTCATACTAATAAAACAGCATTCCCGTAATTTCGCCAAACGCCAGCTTTCATGGTTTAGGCAGGAAAAAGGAATTCACTGGTTTAATCCCGGACAATTGAGTGAAATTGAAACCTTTATCCGAATAGGTTTGAATGGTTGAATTATGACACGACAAGAACCACAACACGAAAAATGTATAATTGCTGCAGTATTTGATCCCCAAAAATCCGATCCCGAAATACAGGGAATACTGGAAGAAATGAAATTACTGACAGAGAGCGCCGGTGGAAATGTTATTGAAACCTTTTCACAAAAAAAACATCCTCCGGATAGTCGATATTTAATCGGGTCAGGAAAAATAGAAGAAATAAAGAATTTTGCACGTGAAGCCGAAGCCCAGTCCATTGTATTTTATAATCCTCTTTCCAATACTCAGCAGCGAAACCTCGAACAATATTTTGAAATAAAAGTAATCGATAGAACCCGCCTAATATTAGATGTTTTCGCTACGCGTGCACGATCACTCGAAGGAAAATTACAGGTGGAACTCGCACAACTCCTTTACCTTCTGCCCCGTTTAACAGGAAAAGGTATTTCTCTTTCCCGTCTCGGAGGCGGTATCGGAACACGCGGTCCCGGAGAAACAAAACTTGAAGCAGACCGGCGAACAATTAAGAAACGTATTTCAATTATTCGGAAAAAACTTGATAAAATCATAGAGAGCCGGGATATGCGGCGTAAACACCGTAAATCCAATCCTGTACCTGTCGTTTCTTTGGTCGGGTATACTTCTGCTGGAAAGTCCACATTATTTAGAGCACTTACCGGTGAAGAAGTTCCTATTTCCAGTATGCTCTTTTCGACCTTAGATCCGGTCATGAGGAGAGTAGAAATACAGGAAATAAGAGAAGATTATGCGTTTTTAATTTCCGATACTGTCGGATTTATCCGGGAGATGCCTGAAGAGTTGTTCCAATCATTTAAAGCCACTCTCGAAGAAGTCATTAATTCCGATTTGATTCTGCATGTAATCGATATTTCCAATCCGGATTATCTTAATAGGAAAGAGGATGTTGAAAACGTTCTCGAAGAGATGAATATCACCCCTGAACGAATACTTCATATTTATAATAAAGCTGATCTTTTACCTGATTATGAAGCTATTATGGCGCGGCAGGATGATCCTGAATTCGCCGATGAATCAAGGGTATATATATCGGCAATCGAAAATCGCGGGATCACCCAATTAAAGAAAGCCATTTATAAAAAGTATTTTAAGGATTTCAGACCCTATACATTGGCTATCCCTCCCAAGGAAGTCAATCTCGATTCTATAAAAAAATGGGCAATCGTCGTAAAACAATATTACCTGGATGGGCGATTAAATATTGATATTTTGAGTTCGAAGGAAAACATGTTAAAATTTAAAGAAAAGCATGGAGGTTATGTCAAATGATGATGAATCATAAGAAAAACTTAAAGAAAACCATGATCGTAAGATTTGGGATATGGACAATATTGGCTGCAATCATTTCGATTTCAACAATCAATTGCGGTGGCGGAAGCAATGTCACTCCCACCATTTATATCCCTGACCTGGACCTTTCGCAATACAATGATGCCAACTATATCGAAGGTTGGCAAAATCTGAAAGTTGGAAACACCCGCCAGGCTTTTAAAAATTTTAATAAAAGTACTCTCGGACGCGAGCAATTATTAGTTGCCTTTGGATATGCCGCAATGGTCCAGGGAAAACCAGTTGAAGCACGTTCCAATTTTGAAAAATGTCTATCAATCAATCCGGAAAATTCCCAGGCTTTACTCGGATTGGCTACTCTTTATGATTCCTTAAAAGAAACAGAACGTGCATATCAAGTTTATTCCAGACTACGTACCACCTACCCTAATGATGAACGTATTAAAAACCGATATGAAACAATTAAGACCAATGAAACCCAAAATGCTTTAAAAATTGCAGAAAAATATAAAACAGATCAGGACATGAATCAATATATCCGTTATTTGGAAATCGCAGCAAATTATTCACCCGAAATGACAGATATTAAAACAGAAATCGCTGATTTTTATGCAGGACGTAAGGATTTCGAGAAAGCAACACGTCAATATGAAGAAATACTCGAAAAACTCCCGGATAATGAAAATATTTTAAGAAAACTGGCGGACATGTATGAAAAAACCGGGGCATTCGATTCTGCTATTATGATGTACAAAAAAATACAGGAGATAAAACCTGGAGATAATACACTTCCCCCTAAAATAAACCAATTGAAGAGCCGTTTAAATGAAATGAATCTTCCTGAAAAATTTAAGGGAATCTTTTTCAAAGAAATTTTGAGCAGAGAAGAATTGGCTGCATTAATCGGTCATTATTTCGATAAATATCTTGAACGCCCTCAACCCGTAATTATTACCGATATCGGGAATTCTTTCGCCAAAGAATATATTATCCGGATATGTGCACTCGATATTATGTCCCTCCGTCCCGATCATAGTTTCGACCGTTTTACCACAGTAAATCGAGCAACGTTTGCCGTAGTGATGAGTGCTCTATTAAAATACCTTGAAAAATCCGGCAGAGAATCTTATTCCCTCAGGTTTACCCCTCCCGATAATCCAATCACACCTGGAGATATTTCCAGTCTTCATAAAAATTATGAAATCATTAAATTCCTTCTAAATGCAGGTATAATAAAACTTGATTCCGGTAATAATTTTAATCCCACCCGAAATATCACCCCTTCTGAAGTTCTTGTCGCATTACAGAAAGTACTAAATAGTATCCATCCCATCAAATAGGTAGAAAATTATATAAAAAAAAAGCCGGCGAATAACTTCGCCGGCTTTCACAAAGTATATAGAAAAGGCAGATTATTTCATTGCCCCCATTCCCATATCCAATTTATCTTTTTTGACATAACCAGCAGGCACCGCATACACAGTTGCACCCGGTGTCTTATTGGGATTAATTTCAACTACTTCTGTATTTACGGTCATTCCCATCATACTCATTTCGGAACCAACCACAAATCCTTCCATTTTCTTAAATTCCTGGAAGAATTTTTCGCCCATATTCATAAACTGAGCTTTATATGCATCGGCGTACTGGGTAGCGAATGCTTTCCAATCAAAAGGAACATCTTTACTTGCCCAGAAAACAGTTTTTGTTTCCATTCCCATTATTTTCATTAAAGCATCATAACCATTGGCATTCCAAGTACCGATTTTCTTTTTCTGACCATTTGCCTGGAGGGTGATAGAAATCTGGCTCATCATTCCTTTCATCATCTGGGCCATCTGTTCCGGCATTAATTTAGTAATATCAAGCGGAAGATCGGCAACCACGTAACTCTTGGTCTTGTGCGTAATCATATAGAATTTCTTAGCCTGGAGATCCAATATAACGGATTGATCAGGAGAAATTGTTGCCATTTTATTGTTTCCAAACCACATCTCTGTGAATGCATTCTTTTCAGGTTGCCCCATAAACGCACTGGTATGTGTTTTCTGTTTTACATATACATCTGCGTTAAGATATCCCAACGTTACGGTTAATACTAATAAAACCAAAACTAACTTTTTCATATTATCTCCTTGTATAGATTTTTTTAACAAAGATCATATTAAATCCTTCCGCTCGATTTGTCAAGCAGAAATCATAAAAATGTCCGTTAAAATGATTTCACGTATTTATCGATGATGACTTTCGATTTATCTACAATTTTATCTAATTCCTGTTCTGTAATAGAGAATAATTTTAAAAAATAATCCAGATCATCATATCTTCGTTCTAGAAAAACATGAGACAGTTGATCTGAAAAAGCAACGATTCCGATTACGCGATCTCCCCCCATAAAAAGTTTCAAATCATGATGGTAAAGAATCACTTCTTTCAATAATTGGGATAATTTCCATTTTTCCGCCAGAAAATACCCTGTATCAACATGGGTTAACTTGAATAATTGCTTTTCTGCCGAGATAAAATCGATTCCCCCGGATTCCACTCGAAGGATGATATCTTCATATTTTTGAGGTTCATCCAGGTAAAGAACCATTTTCCCGATATCATGAAGTAACCCTGCTACATAAGATTCTTCAGAGTCCATATTTAAATAATGGGCAATATTGCGGGAAAAGACTGCAACAGAGAGTGAGTGTCTCCATAAATGATCTTTTATTTCATTTTTGGCAGACAAAGAAAAGAGATGCTTCATAAAATAGGACATTAGTATGGATTTAAGGTTAGAAAAACCAAGTAATTGTACAGCCCTACTAATAGAAGTTATTTCTGTGCGGATACCGAAGAATGGGGAATTACATCCCTTTAATACAAAAGAAACCATCGCCTGATCCAGCATTACCTTATCTACAATGTCTTTCACAGTGGTTGCCGAATCGTTCAACATTCCCATTACATCCAGGGCAATCGCCGGCATCGCAGAAAGTGCTTCAATTTTACTAATAAAATCGATACCTTCTTTTAATTCCATTCAATTTATCACCATTTAAATCACTTATAATATATCCAATCCCTTCGAATTAGTCAATCCCCATTTTTGAAATTTTAAAAATGATTGAAATATAAATATAACGTATTTTAGCATAAAGATTCATCCCTTATTTTTTTATCGGATTGAAACCCGGTACTGCCCATTGATACTTCCTTCCATTCTCCCCCGCTTTACTCCCGGATCCATTTAAAAAGTTCTTACTGACAATGCCATGACCACGCTTCCATTTCTCTTCACACCTTTGCAATCGAAATTTACATAGCCATTCGGATATGTACACTTCGATAAAGAAATTGTAATGTAATTTGCTTGCGAAGTAAATACTGCAAAGGTTGTATATGAGGGTGGAAAATACGTTATTTTTTTTATACAACTAATGGTGTAGAACGATATATCTTTTAATTATGTAAAACCCTTTACTAATAACCGTGTAGAGGTAATTTCATAATACCGATAAATATTAAGATAAGATTAAATCTTACCAAAACAATAAACCAATGCGTGTTTACAGACTGGCCGAAATATAATAACCAGACTCATCCTCAAAAATCCACTCATTTTTTTCGTTAATCCGAATTTTCTGTTTTTAATAAAAAATGTCTGATATCATGATTTGAGACGATTTATCACAATTCTTATACTATACTATTTACGTAAAAGAAAAAAATAACTGAAATCATTAACGGAGCTGTTTAATGAAGAATGAATTGCTACAGTGTGGCGAGGTTCTGATTGGCCGAGTTCTCGAGGGTCGAGAATTCGGCCCGTCCGAAACAAAAAAAATTTTTAGAATACTTTAAAATTTTATTTGACTTTTTTGAGTTTTTATAATATAATATATGTGGTAGTAAATTTATTACTCTCGAAAATATTTCGAGAGGCGTTAAAAAAAAATATAATACGTTTTTGTATCCTCCTGAGATTTGGTCTGATGCCGTCTCACCCCGCTTAAGGGAGGCAGGGTGAGACGGTATCTGTTTTTTAGGGCAAAATTTCGGTAGAGATGAAAAAATCAACATTATCCACAATCACTATAAAATATAATAAAACTCTAAATTCAAGAAACTTCTACTACAACATTTTGATTAGATGGGAATTACTTCTCTTTAAAAATCCTTTTCAGGACCTACTCTATCTCATTACATTCTGGAAAGAATTACCTTGAGTTCTTCAGGAAGGGGGACTTTTTTGCCTGTGAATCGATCGATGGAGACATGTACCGTCTCACCGATCGCAGTTATGACCTCACCTTTACCATCTCCATTTAATTTTAAGATTTCATGTCTGAGTATAAAAGAACTATTTTTAGTATTATTTAGCATCGAGCGAATCGTGACTCTATCTCCCGGGTAAAGAGACGATTTATAATCCATCGAAGCATGAACGAGAGGCAGAATATACTCTCTTTCTTTCAATATTTTCCCTGGCCCCAAGCCATTGGCGTCCATAAAAGCTTCAAAGGCATCATGAACCAGCCGGAAATAGTTGGCAAAAAACATGATCCCGGCTGCATCCGCTTCATGAAGTTTAATCACTGTTTTATACTCAAACATTATCCATTTCACCTTGCGGATTTATTTTCTCTTTCATGCCGGTATTTCGTTTTCTTTGGGAAAGAGTTAAATAAATAGACATCGTATTGATTGTAGCAGGAGTAATCCCCGGTATATCCAATGCTTCCGCCAAAGTAGCAGGACGGTATCGAATCAATTTTTGCCGTGCTTCATGTGATATCCCGTCAATTTCATCGTAATCGATATCCATGGGAATTTTTATTTTCGAAAGATTTTTGAAACGTTCCACATGTTGCTTCTGAATTTTTATATATCCTTCATACTTTACACTTGCTTCAATATAGGAAATATCCAGAAGACTTCGCTTTTTTAGTATTTTTTCTCCATACAATTCCTCCACCTTTTCCAGATCGTGTTCCGGCATCTTTAAAAGATGAAGAAGTGAGTAACTCCGTTCCTTAAATTTCGCACGTTGATTATTCAATTTACTTATAGTATTGTGAAGTTTAGTCAACCGTCGTTCTTCTTTTTTATAAAAGGACTCATCCAGGAGTCCCATTTTTACTGCATAATGAGACAACCGTTCGAATGCATTGTCTTCACGTAATTGTAACCTGTGTTCCGCACGAGATGTAAAGAGCCGGTATGGTTCATCTACTCCCCGTGTAACGATATCATCGATCAAAACTCCCGCATAAGCCTCATGACGCTTTGGAATAAAAGATTCTTTTTCATGCAATTTTAAGGCAACGTTGATACCAGCAATCATCCCCTGCGCAGCCGCTTCTTCATAACCCGATGTCCCATTCACCTGCCCTGCAAAATAAAGATTTTCAATTATTTTTGTTTCAAGCGTATGGTGAAGTTGTGTGGCCTGGATCGCATCATATTCGATCGCATAAGCTGGTCGCATGATCCGAGCCTGATCAAGTCCCGGAATCGCTTTTAATATTAAT
>JAKAGC010000111.1 GCA_021817755.1 Acidobacteriota bacterium
GACACAATACAAACCCAAAGCCAAAGAGATGAGAGATTATGCCGAATCTATGTTTCAGGTTACACAATGGATAATTGATAATCGCAAATATGGTGAAGAAAACCCTGGATTATAAAAATGTGACATTTCTATATTGACATTAAAATTCTTCGTTAGTATAATCATTTGGTAAGATAAGTTGTTTAAGACCCCAGAGGAATTAATCAAGTAGATAATTAATCCGGGAGCCTGGTTGAGGGGAAACCAAAATATGAACTATTATCCAAAACACCATATAAAGAATCTATTCAAATTAATAAAAATTATAAGTTGTATTATATTTACTCAGCTTCAGATTATGTGATAAAATAAGATGATGAGATTAAAAGGGCTATTTTATATTTTTATACCTGTATTTCTTTTCAGTTCACTGATACTTCATGCACTTAATCCAAACAAAGCTCTAACCCAATACCGGTTGGATACCTGGAATATTGAAAATGGTCTTCCTCACAACCTTGTATATACTATTATCCAGACTCGGGATGGTTATATCTGGATGGGAACTCGAAATGGACTCGTTCGCTTCAATGGTTTCGGGTTTAAGACATTCCAAAGGGAAAATGAATCTCAACTCAAAAGCAATGATATAAGAAGTTTATTAGAGGATCACGATGGTACTATTTGGATTGGGAATTTTAACGGAGGTTTAAGTTATTTAAAAGAAGGAAATTTCCAAAATTATAGCTCTGAAAATTACCCTTTCCTTGAAGGTATTTATAGCATGGCTCAGAGTAATGATGGTGTTATATGGATCGGTACTCTACAAAACGGAATAAGCTCTCTCAAGGATGGGAAATTCACAAACTACACATGTAAAGATGGTCTGATTAGCGATAAAATTATCAATGTCGTCAAAGACATCCAGGGAAATCTATGGTTTGCTACACGTAGTGGATTAATAAAAAAAACACCCAATAATTCATTTATAAACTATACTACTAAAAATGGGTTCCCAGGAGAGTTTGTATTTTCTGTTCTCCCAGATAAAAAAGGTGGTTTATGGATTAGTTCCTTTTCAAAACTTTGCTATTTTAAAAATGATATCTTTACTCCCATAGATACCGCTTCAATTCTAAAAAATCCAAAAATTGTCCCTCTTTATTTGGATAGTAATGATTACTTATGGATTGGAACCGATGGAAACGGATTTACACGAATGAAAAACGGGGTCTACGATCGATTGTCTACCGATATCGGAATTGAGAGTAAGTGTATTTCCTGTTTTTTAGAGGATCGCGAAGGAAGTTTATGGATTGGGACCATACATGAAGGTGCACTTCGATTAAGCGATACAAAATTTGCAAACTTAACCACCCGGGAAGGCTTATCTTCAAACATCACACATTGTATTTACGAAGATCATTCTAAAAATATCTGGATTGGGACAAATCAAGGTTTAAACAGTTTTAAAAATGGGAAATGCAAACTCGAATTCTCTACAGATAACGGATTGCTTCATAATACTATCTATTCCGTTTTAGATGACAAGAATAAAAATCTCTGGATTGGTACTGATAAAGGGCTAAATCGATACAGATGGAATGAAAAAAAACTTGATGCCTTTACTATGAAAAATGGGTTAAATAACAATGTCATTACATACTTATATGAGGACCGGAAAGGAAGAATCTGGATAGGTACAGAAGGGGGTTTAAATAAATATGAAAATGGAAAAATCACCAATTACAGCGAAAAAGATGGAATAAACACCGAGTTGGTTTGCAGTGTCCTTGAAGGTCGAAATGGAATATTATGGATTGGAACTTCAATTGGGATATTCCATACTTTATCACCAACGAGTAATCAATTTAAATTAATACCAAGTTCTTCGAATTTTTACATTAATAGCCTGTATGAAGATAAAAATGAAATGCTATTAATAGGAACAGGAATTGGTTTAATAGTATATTATAATAAAAATATAATTCATTATTCAAACGCACAAGGTCTAGGACAACCAACAGTAGAATCCATTACTGAGGATGATTTAGGGAATATATGGATGGGTGGTAGAGATGGAATTTCTAGAATCAAAAGAAAAGAAATCTATGCCTTTATAGAACAAAAATCTAAAAACATCCCATCGATAGTATATAATGAAGGGGATGGAATGAAAACCCGTTGGTGCAAAAATAGTATTAGTAAAAATAAGGATGGAAAAATATGGTTTGCCACCGATAAAGGAGCTGTAATTCTCTACCCCGAAGATATTCAAAAAATAACAAAAAAACCGCCTGTTTTTATTGAAGATATTTTTATAAATGGTCATATTTTTGATTATGGAAATAATAGAAAATCAAATTATACTGCTATTATTCCAGCAGGAACTGATCGTATAGAATTTTTTTATACGGCATTGAGTTTTTTAAACCCTCACAAAATAAGATTTAAAATAAAATTGGATGGCTATGATAATGAGTGGATTAGTGTCGGTTCAACTCGGAATACTACCTATACTCATTTATCTCCTGGAGAATATACTTTTAGAGTGATGGCTTGTAATTCGGATGGCATTTGGAATAAAATTGGCGCAGAATACAGGTTTTATCTTGAACCCTATTTTTATCAAACAGCCTGGTTTTATAGAATTATTATTTTACTGGTAATAGCTATCATATATGTTGGCTACCGGTGGCGTATGAAACAATTAATTGCCAATGAAAAAAAACTTAGCCGCTTGGTAAAAGAACGAACCGAAGCATTGGACAAACGTACACAGGAACTCGCAGATTCATACCGGATAATCGAAGAAAAAAACCAAAATATCCTTGCCAGTATCGAGTATGCCAGTAATATTCAAAAAGCAATGCTCCCTGTTGAAAAACGAATGAAGACATATTTAAAAGATTTCTTCGTAATATTCCATCCCAAGGATATCGTATCAGGAGATTTCTACTGGTTTCATGAAATTGGTGAATTCCTTTTTATTGCCGTAGCCGATTGCACAGGTCACGGCGTTCCAGGTGCACTTCTTTCTATGATTGGAGGTATGAAACTCCATGAATTAATAAATGATCGACAATTTCTTGATCCCGCTCAAATTCTTTCCCAACTTCATTTTTCAGTACGGAGTATCCTAAAACAAGGTAAAGATAGCCAGTCCCATGATGGGATGGATATCGGACTCTGCCGGCTTGATATCAAGAATAAAACGATTGTCTTTGCTGGAGCCAAACGTCCATTATATTATTTAAAAGACTCCCAATTCTTTGAAATAAAAGGGGAACGGAAATCAATAGGTGGCCTTCAAAAAGAAAAAGAACGATTATTTATAAATAATATAGTGAAATGGGAATCGGAAATAACATTTTACCTGACCACAGACGGTTTTTCAGATCAAAATGACCCCGGAGACCAGAAATACGGAACCAAACGGTTAAAACAATTCATAAAATCCATATCTGTCCATGAAATGACTCAACAGAAGTATAATCTTTTAGATGAGTTCCAACGGTATAAATCATATATGGAACAAAGAGACGATATCATTATCATTGGAATTCGATTAAAAGCATAATCATTTCCCATTTTCTAAAGATCATCTAAAAATCAAAAAATTAGTAAATGAGTATTTTTTGTCATTGCATTTACAAATAAAATTTGATAGATTTATACGGTTATTTAAAAATATCCATAGGAGGAGGTTAAATGGCTAAATATACCATCGATTTATTTGTTGAAAACAATGTAGCGAAAGGCAATATTACTTTCGATCCAAAAGCAAAAACAAAAAAAGTAATCAATTTACAGGATTTATCAGAAAAATCAACTAATTATGGGGAAACGACCTTCATCGCCCGTGAGGATGGAGGAGATGGTATCCTGGTGATTACAAAAAGAGAATCGGATAAAAACATTGATTACTTTTTTTCCGGTTCATACTTTTCCGATGACGACTTCAATTTTAATTTCATAAAATTTAATAAGAAAAACGCAATCGGGTAATAGTTTTTTCAAATTTGAAAATATCTAATTAAAAAAACCACTGGAGGTTAAAAAATGAGTAACTTAAAAAATGTAAATGTCCACGAATTATTGAATGTAATCGCTGATTTTATGAATGCAACATCGAATGAATCAATGTCAAAAGAAACCCAGGTGAAACAAGAAGCCGCCGTAAAGGCCATTAAACAACTGCATGATTTAATTCACGGAGATACACCGGTTGTTTTGGCGAAATGTACTGAACATATTCCAACATTATTTGGAGAAATTGGAGGGACATATACTGGAGATTAATTGAATTAATCAACACATTGTGTAAATAGGGGTGACAATGAATACACTTTCCAATCTATCATTAGTCATAACCGATGATTGTAATTTTTCTTGTGTATATTGTCCTCAAAAAAAAGAAAGTAATTATATGAAAAAATCCACCGTTGAAAAAACGGTGGATTTTTTTTATCCATACTTTAAAGATAAATGCCATATTACTTTCTTTGGAGGAGAACCCCTACTCGCCTTTGATTTAATCACCTACGCCGTTAAACTAATTAAATCCAAAAATTTAGACGGTTCAAAAAAAATCGAATTTTCACTTACAACTAACGGTAGTCTGCTTAATAATGAGATGCTGGAATTTTTCAATCTGGAAAAATTCTTTATTATGTTAAGTTATGATGGTTTAGCTCAAGATGAATCACGCAATACCGGAAGCGCAAATCAGATAGAAGAAATCATTAATAAAGTACCCCAATATAAAGATATTCACTTTTCCATATTCAGTGTGTTCACTCCTCATACAATAGGAACTTTCTCGAAATCCCTTCGCCATATAATCGAAATAGGAGGAAAGGAAATCACCTTTGATTTAGCACAAGGGATAGAATGGGATCAGGATTCACTTCACATCTTTGAAATCCAATTGAATGAATTAATCAAATTTGTGAATGCAAACTACTCTTTAAAAAGTGCTATACCAATAAAAAATCTACGTGCCGAAGTTCGAACAGGTGAATTCCCGTTTTCATGTTCCGCAGGCCAGGATCGATTATCGATAGGTCCTGATGAATCCATCTGGGGATGTTACCTCTTCCATGATTACATGAAACAACACAGAGATGACGATGATTATCTGACGTACCGGTTCGGTTCCCTCGATGATTTCATTCAATCCCCTGATACTGTATATAATAGAGTATCCGAAAACTATACCTTACTTAGCCAGGATCATTTTTTAACCCATAATGGCTTATGCTTGTTTTGCGATGAAGTAAATCAATGTGGAATCTGCCCTATAAATGCCGCCTATTCAACAGGATTTATCGGCAAAATCCCCGTTTGGGCATGTCAAGCCCATCAAATAAAAAAACAAATCCTCCTTAAAATCAAATGTTAATTTCCACACTTTTTATATACATTAGTAAGAATATGATCAAATCAAAACTTCCTTTTTTCTTATTGCCTCAAAAACCCTAATATGCTATAATCTAATTTCAAAAATATCATAATTTATGGAGTTAAAAAATGAGTAATTTAAAAAATGAAAACGTAAAAAATTTACTATCTACAATTAGCGATTATTGTAATTCTTCAGAAGAAAATTCAAGTAAAATATTCAACAAACAGAAGAATGCTCAACTAGCCATTACCCAATTGGAGAGTCTATTAATGGGGCGCATTAAAGGAAAATCTGATAATGACGCCAAATGTACTCAACAAATTCCAACTCTTTTTGGTGAAGTAGGAAGTATTCCCCCAACCGGCGAATAATCCCTCCCCTTTTAATCTCATTCTTTTATAAGTTTTCAAATATTCCAAACTGAAAATCACACATTGGAAATATGAATTCATATTTCCAATGTGTGATTTTACTTATCTGCCAATTAACTGTAAAACATATAAATCTTTGTAATATATTTTTTAGGATTTCCTTTAAAAATCATCCCTGGTCCCTTCAGATACTCTTCACGAATAGGGAGAAGTATTTCCATGTTGTTATTTCGGCAATATTCATAAAGTTTTCCATAACTTTGCCCAATATCGCTGTATGAACCTTTATGTATAATGGTTACTGCTTTCCCTCCTTTTAACACCCTGCAATCTATTTCTTTATCATTCACTAACCGTTTGACAGCTACGCAGGTCTCAATATCTGCATTCTCCTCTTTATATTCTCCGTCAAAATAGAGTGAAAATGGTTTCCCTATGATATTATGACCACAAATTTTAAACAATTTTCCGAATTTAGGTCCAACCTCGTCGTATCTACCCAAAAAGCGGATTCCACAAATAGTTATATCACCTATTTCTTCTTGTTCTATTTTTATATCTGCTGATATATCATTCATTTTTTCACCTTTATAGATATTGTCCAGGAATAATTCCAGTTTATCTTTTAATAATTCATATTCCCGTAATGTATTAGAAACTTCTTTCAATTTAATTTCCACATGCCTCATTAATTCTAAATCATCGGAGCATTCCCGGACAATCCCTTTAATTTCATCTAATGAAAACCCCATGTCTTTCAATTGCTTAATTATCGTTGCCTGTTCCATCGATTTAGTCGAGTAATATCTATAGTTGGATTCCAGATCGATTTTTGATGGTACAAGTATACCTTTTTCATGATATAATCGCAGGGCTTTAATAGATAATTGTGTAATTCGTGAAAACTCACCAATTGAAAACATTTGAATTTCCTCCTAAAATCCGAATATCAAACTGTTAAAAAAGCTATAGATTATTTTACGATCGGTTGACGGATAATCGTTTTAAGTCGTTCCGGTTTCGTTCGGCGTTGGTCGCTTAGATATATCTCATGATGACGGCCATTAAATGTATATCCTTGTTCCATAAAAAAATTATGAAGCAACCGAATCGTTGGTTCTTCCTGGCTATAGGGCCCTATATGCATGATCTGTGCACAAAGTCCTTCCTCATATACTTTAAAATAAACTTTATCCAGAAATGGAAGATTTTTCTTTTTTTTCAAATCAGCTAACGCCCCTTCAAAAATAGAAACCGTTACCTTATCCGGTTGCAAAATCATCAATGTCCAGGTCCATTCTTCTTTTCTCCCAGGTTGTATAAATGCTTCAGGATCGTCTGCATGCCATAATCCAGAAGGTGGAGCCACTTTAAAATCAAAGGAATTGTTTGCATCTTTTTTCATTTTAAATTTAATGGTATAAGCAAGTCCGAATAGCGCTTCCATACTTTTCCCAAAATCTGCTGATGTATTCGGGTCTCCTTTTCCATCGATCATCAGGTATTTGAAAGGCGGAATTTTGACTATTTCTGCCATAGAGGTGGAAGGTTGATAAAGGTACTTATACTCTCTCATTACATCATATTTCGATGCATCCGTTGTTTGTTTTGTCATATCGGTTTCCTCCGTTATAGTATATTCGATTTCTCTTCTTATTGCTATATTTATTTCAATATAAGCATCCAAAGAGGAAAAAAGGAAATCTTCCTTTTTTACAAAGCCAGTATAAAACCTTCCCTAAGGGTAGAGTCAAGCTTAATTTTTAAAATTTTCATATTTTCTATATAATATAACCCATTTAACCCGTTCTATTATTCTATATTAGATTTATGCCGAACATTTATAGTAAAAAAACTTTCTAGCGTTTAATGAACAAAATTGGAATGACTTCAATTAATATAAAAAATCAAAGAAAAAATTCAAATGTCAATAAAGAGTCTTGACACATATTTATATTTGGAGTTAAAATATAGTATAGGAGAGATATGATTTTTGCCTTTTTTCTCCTTTAAAATTTCAATATGACCCATTCACGTAAAAAAGAGACACATCCCAATATGTTTAAGATTCAGTTCAACAATACCTCGAGAATCCCCATAAGTTTATAATAAAAAGTTTTTCAGGGGTTCGGGGGCGGCTTTTCAAAAAAGCCCCCGGTCTCCAATAGTCAAAAATAGGAGCAGCCAAATGAAAAGACATTTTTGTCGTCGGTTAAAATTAACAGCCATAATCCTCTTTATCTTAACCCTTATCCACACTTCTCTTTTTTCGCAGGATACCGGTTTCGATATTGTTTCATCCAGGATTCAATTTGCCCGTATCAAGATTCAACTCAATCAACCCGTTAATCCCTCTTCCATTACCTCCGATTCCTTATATCTACTCGGAGAGAGGGGTAAGCTGGACCGGGAGGTAATGGTTCGCGATGAAGGGCAAATGCTTGTTATTCGTCTATCCAGGGATACACTGGCACTGCTTAAACCCATCATCCTGGTGATGACCCCCGACATCATGTCTCAATCCGGTAAAAAACTGGAAAAGGGACTGGTTAAAGGATTCAATATCAATATCGAAATGCGTCCCAAAACCGGTTCCAAAAACCTGTTAAACCAAACCGTTATCATCTCACAAAATCCCAGGATAGAAATTGATCCCGGTTTATTCTTCCTTGCTCCTTATATAAAGGGTCGTATCCGGATGCTGCTCGACGGAAAACCCGATAAAGACGAAGAGGACGACTGGAAGGCTCTTCAAAAGGCTATGGATGATGAGCACCGTCATAAACTGGATGATATGGACCTTTTTGAAAAAGGCCGCCCTGCCAATGAACGTAAGCTAAAATTGTGGGATAAACTAGATGAAGTTAAAATCAAAAAATGTTTTAATAATTGGTTCTCCCCACCACTGATAAACATAAGCGGTGTCTCTGATGGTTTACTCAGTAATAAAGAAATTATTCCTCAAATCCAGGTTACGGATCCCAATAATGATTTATGGTTTTATCACAGTATCTTGAATTTCCGTCAATACGCCGAAGGCACTCCCATAAAGGATGACGGCTCTTACTGGTTTGTTGTCATTGCAGTGGACCGGTGGTATAAAGGCGATGTTGAATTTCTTAAATTTGAAATCGACCGCACGCCTCCTGCATTTGTTTCTTTCACTCCTTCTGCTGATATCCAGGTTCACGATTCGCTGCTTACCGTTTCCGGTGAAGTATCAGGAGCTATTCGTGTTACTGTTAACCAACAGCCTGTAACGTTGACCGATAACCGGTTTTCCACCCAGGTTACCTTACAAGAGGGAGCCAATAGTATCGAAATCGCTGCCGAGGATAAAGCCGGTAATCGAACCGTGAAGGTCATTACCGTCACTCTTGCTCCAGCAGATACCCAGCCTCCCCAATTGAAC
>JAKAGC010000112.1 GCA_021817755.1 Acidobacteriota bacterium
GATCTTTTTCTGTGTTTCATTATTTTTGGGAAATCCAATTTTATTCATGATAAGGTAAATTTCTTCCGGGGTATATCCAATTCCCAAAAACTTTTTAATATCTTTGATCTGTTCCAATGTCTCCGTAGAATAAAATGGAAGATTATCTCCGGTGTAACCTTCAGGTTTAATAATCTTAGCCGTTTCCCATTGGGAAAGAATTTTTTCGGAAATCATTGCCTCTTTCATGAATTCTCTACGATTTAAGTGGTTTTCAATCATATATCTCCATACGTATGGGTTTGGAAAATCAGACGTTAACGTATACATATATAATAATACTTTGACGGTGAAATAACTTTTATTTACTTTATTTATTAAAAAAGTTGACAGAATCTTGATTTCACTATTATAAAATACGCAATTCGGATCATCCATATCCAAAACATTAATCTATCATAATCCAAAATTTGTAAAACATCGTTATTCCTCTTAGTTACATCACAAATTAAAACTTGTGTGAACATAATGGATAAATCAAAATACGATAAGCAATATATTAAAAGAATCCGGTAGGGTAAAATTTTGGTCAAACTCCTACTATTTTTTAATATTGATTTGGTGTATAATAAATATCTGCGTAATAATTTCTTTGCAAATCAACCAACAGACGAGGTAATGAATGGCTGTAGAAATTAAAGTGGTAGAATCACGGTCCGATTTAAAAAAATTCGTTAAATTTCCTTTTGAGATTTATAAGAACGATCCCATGTGGGTACCCCCACTAATCAGAGATGATATAGAATTATTTAACCCCAAGAAAAACCCGGCATATGAATACTCTGAGACTTGCCTTTTTATGGCATATAAAGATGGGAATCCGGTAGGTCGGATTGCGGCCATTCTGAACCATGGTGCAAATAAAAAATACGGGACAAAGAACCTTCGATTCGGTTGGTTCGATACCATTGACGATTACGAAGTTACAGAGGCTTTGTTAAAAGCAGCAGAGAACTGGGGAAAAGAAAAAGGAATGGAAACCATTACCGGCCCACACGGTTTTACCGACTTGGACCCGGAAGGAATGTTAGTGGAAGGATTCGACCAACTTCCAACTATTTCAGTGTATTATAACTATCCATATTACCCTGGATTGGTGGAAAAATACGGATTTGCAAAAGAAATCGATTACGTGGAATTTCGTTCAGTTCCTCCTCATGAAACAGGAGTACCGGAAAAACTGTTGCGAATCGGCGATAAAATACGTGAAAGAAGTGATGTTCACATTTATAAGTTTAAAAATAAACGGGATGTTATGAGGCGAGCCCCGGAAATCTTTACACTACTCGATGAAGCATTCGAAGAGATTTACGGTTCGGTTCCCCTTTCCCATGAACAGATTATGTACTATGTGAAAAAATACATACCATTCGTGGATAAAAATTTGATTATCCTTGCAGTGGATTCGAATAATGAACCAATCGGCTTTATGATAACAATGCCGAGTCTGTCGAGAGCATTTCAAAAAGCGAAAGGTCGCCTCTTCCCAATGGGGTGGTATCATATTTTGAAAGCATTAAAAAGCTATGAAGTGATTGATTTCTACCTGGCCGGAGTCAAGAAAAAATACCGCGGCGCAGGAGTTGACCTGATTATGGTTCTCGAAATCGTTAAAAATGCAATGGTAAAGGGATTTAAATATTCGGAATCAAACCCGGAATTGGAAACCAACTTGAAAGTACAAGCACAATGGAAATATTTTAACCCGACACAACATAAACGAAGACGTATCTTTAAAAAAGCGATCTAATCGATTAATCGTTAATAAAAAATAAACATATCTTTAAACGAAACAAGATCGAAATCTATACGGAGGATCAGGTTTAGCGGCCTAGCATCAACATGAGCCATTTATCTCCAAAAGAGAAAATAGGGCGTTTATTGATGATCGGTTTTGATGGAAAAACAATACCACCCGGAATTCAATCGTTTATCGAACAGAATCATATCGGATTTATCATCCTGTTTTCACGAAATATAGAATCCTACTCACAGGTAAAAAATCTTACCGATCATATACATTCGCTTGGTTCTTCACCTCCCCTTATTTATACAGACCAGGAAGGAGGGACAGTGGTTCGGTTCGATGAAATGGCCGCGACGGTGGTATCTCCAATGGGAATTGCGGCGACGGGGTCACCGGATAATGCTGAAACAGCGGGAAGATTAATTGGCGAGGATATGTTCAAATGCGGGATAGATGGAGTATTTGCGCCGGTTCTGGATGTAAATACAGAAGAAAACAACCCGGTCATAGGTGTTCGTTCATTTTCAGATAATCCGGAAACAGTTATACAATATGCAGACGCTTTCAGGAAAGGATTAAATAAAGCAGGTATTCTAAGTTGCGGGAAACATTATCCCGGGCATGGGGCAGCTTCAGCGGATTCTCATCTTGAAATACCGGAAATCCGTGTTTCACAATCTTTTTTTATGCAATATTGTTTGGCTCCTTTCACCGAACTGGCAAGGAAAGGGATCGACTCGATCTTGACCGCTCATGTTCGCTATCCAGAGATAAGACCGGAAATATGTACCTTCTCGGAGTATATGGTAAATGATCTTTTAAGAAAACAAAACGGTTTTAACCGGGTTGTTTTTACTGATTGCCTGGAAATGAAAGCAATAAAAGATAATTATATCCCTGAAGAAATCGTACGAAATGTGATTAGCGCCGGATTGGATGTAATGATCCCAAGTCATTCATTTGATTTCCAGGAAGAGCTGTTGGATGTGCTGCGGGTATATGTGCGAAAAGGAATAATAAGTGAAAACCGGTTGGATGAGTCCATAGCACGGATAGATAAGCTACGGGAGCGTGCAAAAGAGTTGCAAAAGGAGCAATCTCGAATCCGGAAAGAAGTGACTGCGACACCGCTTCGTATGAATATTGCACAGGAAAAACGTATAGCAGATGAATCCATTACGATTATAAAAAACAGCAGTGGGCTAATTCCATTGAAAAAAGAAAAACGCACACTGATCTTGGAATGGTCTCGCCGGGTATGGGGACCTTCTGCGGCAGATCATTCTATCCGGTCAATGATAGAAGAAACATCAGGAATATATTTTGAAAATCGGGATTATGTTCTTCTCAAACCGGATCAGGCATTGCCCGAAGACCTGGTAGATCGAATAAAAACCAATAAAGAGGATTATGATTATGTATTAGTATTCATATATTCGAGAACAGGAAAGTTGAATACTTCCCAGACGGAAAGTGTACGACACCTGCTCTCGATCCGCCGCGATGCGGTGGTTATATCATTAGAGAATCCATATGAAGTAAAAAAATTCCCGGAAGCAGATTCATTTCTGGTAACATATGGGTTCCGGAAAATCCAAATCGAAGCGTTATTTAACGTTATAACAGGAGGAATGGTGCCGATGAGTCGATTACCAGTTACTATTAAGAACATTAAGGAGGAAAATGAAAGATAAAATACCTTACCAAAATTTTGATACGTTTATTCTAAGAAGTCCGGTATTTCCCTTCAATTTTATCGATAAGATGTTATCCGCTCGCGATATATCGGAAGAGGAAATTCTGAATGTCTGCCGCAACCCTGTTGTGGATGAAGCGCTATTCCTGGCATCCCCGGATTTACATACCCAATTGCACGAACGCATAAACGGGAAATTGACAGATCCTAAAAAAGTAAAAAAGTTACATTATGCGTTGATGCGTTATATTCTTCGAATGAGTAACCGCCCAACGCCTTTTGGTTTATTTGCAGGTTTTTGTGTGGGTAAATGGGATGATGAAACACATGTTGAACTGTCACCAATGGAAGAATATACACGGCATACACGCCTGGATATGAATTATCTGTGCGCACTGGCGCTTGATCTTGCTAAACATCCGATTATAAAGGAAAAGATTAAGTATTTCCCGAATTCGAGTATTTATGCCGTGGGGAATCAACTTCGATATGTGGAATACCGGTATTTGAATGCCCGACGTACACACCATATCGTTGCTGTGGATAATACGGAATATTTGAACCGTGTTCTTGAAAAAGCATACCATGGGGCATTTTTAAAGGAATTATCGGAATTGCTGGTAGATGATGAAATAACTATTGAGGAATCAAAGGAATTTATCGAAGAATTAATACGGAGCCAGGTGTTGGTTAATGAATTGGAACCGGCTATGACCGGCCCCGAATTCCTCGATCAAATACTAGAGGTTATCAAAGATATCGAAGGAATCGATGATCTCCGTTCCGTAATTCATCATGTCCAGGGTTTATTACAGGAAGTGGACAGCAGTAAAATCGGTTCCACTCTCTCTTATTACTCGCGGATAGCCAACGATATTAAACCACTGAACACTGGATTTGAATTGAAATATTTATTCCAGACGGATATGGTAAAACCTGCTCGTGAGTGTAAGTTGGATATAAAAATCGTGGATGAAGTCTTAACAGGAATGGAAATTTTAAACCGTCTCAGTGCCCGTGCCGGTCAAACGAATTTATCTCAGTTCAGAGACGCATTTGTAGAACGATATGAGACAAAAGAAATACCTCTTCTTCAAGTATTGGATACGGAAGCCGGAATAGGTTACCGGCAAACCAATAATGCCGGAGATGTGTCTCCTCTGGTGGACGATCTGGCATTACCCGGACAGCAAGCATCGGGAACGGATATACGGTGGACCCCAGGGGCCAATTATTTATTGGAAAAATATCATAATGCATTGAAAAATAATCTATTTGAAGTGGAAATCCTGGATTCTGAGGTTTCCAAATTCCCATATGATTGGAATGATCTACCCGATTCCTTTTCTACAATGGTCCATATCGTAGAAGATAAAACCGAAACCAATCCGCTTCCACGGATATTAATGACAGGATTCGGCGGTTCCAGCGCGGGTAATTTATTAGGTCGCTTTTGTCATGCTGACCCTGCCACGGATGCATTTGTAAAAGAAATTACCCAGAAGGAAGCAGAACTTCACCCGGACGCCATCCTGGCGGAAATCATCCATCTGAATGAAGCCCGTGTGGGAAATGTCATTTTACGGCCCGTACTTCGTCCCTATGAAATCCCTTATCTCGCTAAGGCCGCTGTACCTGAAGAATTCCAGATCAAACTCGATGATTTGATGGTTTCAGTCAAGGGAAACCGTGTCGTTTTGCGTTCCAAACGGCTGAATAAGGAGATTATCCCCCATCTGACCAATGCCCATAATTTCTCTTTTAATGCACTCCCGGTTTACCAGTTCCTGGCAGAACTCCAGACACAAAACCTCCGGGGAGGTATGGGTTTTAATTGGGGCCCGCTCTCTTCAGAAATAGAATTTCTGCCCCGTGTAATCTATAAAAACCTGATCTTCTCTCCTGCCAAATGGAATATCAAGAAACCTCGTTTTGAAAAAATACTGGAAATGAAAGATGATAATGAAATTTACGATGCAATCCAGGCATTGAGAAAAGATTTGAAAATTCCGGCAGAAGTGTTGTTAGCTGATGCAGATAACAAGTTGTATATTAACCTGGAAAACCTGATGTGTATTAAAACACTGTTTTCGGTTGTACGGAAACGTCCGGGGTTCGAGTTGGAAGAGTTTATTTTCAACCCTTCCAATGCAGTTGTAAAAAGCCCCGATGGTATTTTTACCAATGAGTTTGTATTCAGCTTTTATAAAACCGGTTCAGCCCCTGTTGCACCTGTAATAGAGCCGGAAGAAGCTCCTTCAACCGATCAGGATGAAGAAGATGATGAATTTTGAGAAGAATAATCATGGATAATCAAATGCAAAAAAACCAAATGTTAAAACGTACATTTATTATTGGCGATGAATGGCTATATATGAAATTTTATACCGGTCCAAAGAGTGCCGATCTTATCTTAACAGAGATGGTTAAACCGGTATCAGAGCAACTATTGGAAGAAGGTGCCATCGACCACTGGTTTTTCATTCGTTATAGTGACCCGAAAAGCCATACAAGAGTGCGCTTTCATGTCCCGAACCCGGAAAACTTGAACAAAGTCATCTTAAGTATCCGGGAACATGCGGCTGAGTATATCGCACAAAGCCTGGTATGGAAAGTCCAGGCAGATACCTATGAACGGGAGGTTGAACGTTACGGTATCAATTCTATGGAATTATCCGAAAAGATATTCTTCCTGGATAGTCGTATGATCGTGGGCATGCTTGCAATGATCGAAGGAGACGAAGGAGAACGAATTCGCTGGTTATTTGCACTTCGTACTATGGATACCCTTTTGGATGATTTCCGCCTGGATATAGAACAAAAATATAACCTGATTACTATTTTAAGAGAGAATTTCGGACGGGAACATGGAATGAACAGAAGCCTGAAAGATCAATTGGAAAATAAATTCAGGAAAGAACGGTCGCAAATTAACGAAATTCTGGATCGCGCCAATGATGAAGTGAGTGAAATGCTTCCCCTATTTCAATTGATAACCGAAAAATCAGAAGGAATGAAACCACTGGTTGATGAAATCAAAAACCTGGAACAAGCAGGACGTCTTCATACAAAAATTGAAGATTTAATCCCCAGTTACAGCCATATGATGATTAACCGTCTCTTCAAATCGAAACAACGATTGCATGAGTTGGTGATCTATGATTTTCTTCACCGGTATTATAAATCGGAAATCGCACGACGGAAGTATAGCAAGATTAACGAGGAAAAAAAGAAAAAGAAAGAAGCTGAAAAAGCGAAATAAAATTGAAGAGATAACCGGCGTTAAATAATTTTATCTTCTACAGCTTTGAATATCGCTTTAGGTCTTGTATCGACCCCAAGTTTATGGAATAGTCGGTTAATATGAGTTTTTACTGTTTTTTCGCTGATAAAAAGTTTCTGTGCGATTTCTTTGTTCTTCAACCCCAGGGCCATCGTTCGGAGAACTTCGACTTCTCTTTCGGTTAGGTCGAACGGTACACTATTCTCTTTCAGGATATGTGAAGAGTTAAATGTTGTCATTTCTTGAAGTGAGAGGTGAGTTACATTACGGCTCACAAAGATTTCCCCCCGTTTGACCTGAAAAAGAATTTCTTCCAGTTTATCCGAGCTGAGGTCCCTGGGAGCAAACCCTTTTACTCCCAACTTTAATAGGTCCACTTTTTCTTGGTCCGAGAAATTCTCATTAATAATAACCGGTTTAATTTCAGGGAATAACCTGTAGAGTTCAGGGAGAACCAAAAAAGCTTCTTTAACCGTTTTCAGGTTACATCCGCCACAGATTAATGCAATATCAACTTGCTGAGAGACATTGGTTATTCCACTTGCATCCATGGATGGAAACGATCGAATTAATTTAAAACCGGGTCGGGTCTGGGAATAACTTTCCAATCGTTCTTTCAATAGAGAATGTCTACAAAACAGGATAATCTTAAGACCCATTTCAGGTGAGTTAAAATATTCGGCAGTTTCATGCGGCTCGCGTGATGCAAGCGCATCGAGAATAGCTTCAAGGATTTTTTCATTGGAAGAACCTTTTGAAATGTAATCAAATACTCCGACTTTCATAGCGCTTACGGCAGTTTCGTAGGAAGGAAATCCTGTAAGCATTATTATCTTAATGGTATCATCTGTTTCCCGTAATCGCTGGGCAACCTGGATACCATCTTCATTATTCATTCTATAATCGACTAATGCCACTTCCACAGGATTCTCCTCAACCTGTAAAAGAGCTTCATCTCCATCCGATGCAGTAACCGGACGGAAGCCTTCATTTTTCAACCAAATTTTCAGACTTTTTAGTACCTGTTTATCGTCATCGACGATTAATATTACCGGTTTACGTTTTTTTTCTTTAGTCACAATTAAGCCTCACTGAATTCGGGGATACGAATAATAAAATGAGTCCCCGATTTGTAATTTTCATCATAAATAATCTCCCCACGCAGGTTATTGATTATTTTGTATGAAATGTATAATCCAAGCCCCACACCTTTAACCGCTTTTGTAGAAACAAACGGTTCAAATAAATTTTTTCGTATTTCTTCAGGGATACCCGGGCCATTGTCAGTGAAATGTATTTCTACGACACTTTTATCCTGGTTCTCCCGGTTTTTCTTCACTTCCACAATTAAAATACTTTGATCCTCCGATTGGCGGTCGTTTTCCATGGCTTCGACCGCATTAAGAATGAAATTGATAAACACCTGTTTCAATCTCATTAAAGAGCCGTACACCAGGCAATTTTCCTCGAATTTTTCATCGATCACCACATTCCCCAGTTTTTTACTCCATTTCAAAACATCCAGGGATTTATGCACAACTTCAGCAACATCCACATAAGAAAAATCATCTCTCTCCACACGATGGAAATCTAACAGGCTTCCTATAATATAGCGGATACGCGAAATCTCCGACTCAGAGATTTCCAATGCTTCCTGGAAAAGAGAAGATTTACTACGGCTGATTTTCTTTATTACCTGTATACTATTACTCAAGGCCAGTAACGGGTTATTGACTTCATGACCGATACAAGAGGCCAGGCGTCCGATAGATGCCAGTTTCCCATTTGTAATCATTGCTTTTTCCGCTTTTTCCCTGTCGATCTTCTCTTGTTCGAGTTTGTCCAGAACTGTATTGATTGTAGAAACCAGGTAAGCGATTTCATCTTTCTTTAAATCTTCCATGATCCGGTTTGAAAGATATTTTAGACCCTCGATCTTTTTCATGGATCTGGAAATATTCAGAATACGTTTAATGATTTGAGTTTCTATAACTACATAAAGAAGCAAACTAAAAAGAATAACCGAAAAAAACGTAATGAGCAAAAAGAATACTGCGTTTTGTTGAACACCCCGGAAGAGCCGGTTATCGACATTTGAATAAAGTATAACAGTCGGTTTCCCGTAATTATCGCGGAGCAGGTAATAAATGGTTAAAATATTTTGATTTTCCATGTAATAAAGTTCTTTCCGCTTCATCCGTTTTTCATAAAACCGTTGAACTTCCTTTTGTTTCCACGGCATAACGTGCATGGTTTCCATTACGTAATTGGAAAGCTTTTGCATCATCGGTTCATGAAGAAATCGTCCCATTAGAAGCATTCCCATTGTATTCTTCGGATTTTGCCCCCTAATAATGGGTTGA
>JAKAGC010000113.1 GCA_021817755.1 Acidobacteriota bacterium
TACTCCCTCAAGGCGATTGGCAAACCTGGGCTTTGGGGAAATTTCAAATCGGTAAAGTCCTGGGCGCTGTGGTTGATTTTCTAATTATTGCATTTGTAATCTTCCTGGTACTGGTAAAAGGCATTAATGCTTTATCCAGAAAAAAAGCCGCTGCCAAAGCCGAAGCACCTACGACAAAGGAATGCCCTTTCTGCCTCGAACAAATTCCTGCTGCTGCTTCCCGCTGCAAATTCTGCACAAGCGAATTAAAATAAATCAAGCTTCCTCTCTTAACCCATCTTAAAGAGGGGGGAGATATGTACCCCCCTCCCCTTCCATAAAACTCTTTTATCTCAACCTTTATTTCTCTCACTATATCCCAAAACTATTTACATTTAATATGTAAAATTTTTTATCATCCCAAGAACACCCGATAGAAGCTTACCTTAAGACAAACGTATACCGTAAACAATTTTATCAACCCAGAGAAGCTCTTTAAATAATACTTTACAGTTATTTCGTAAATATTTAAGACAAATCGTACAACATCGCAAATTTATAGAAAAACCAGAAGGACATTATCCAATCTACGTTTCAACAAGTTGGCAACACTCTTGCTATAATAGAACGTAAGACAAATTAAATATTAAAACGAATTGGAGGACTACATGCAACATAAAATTTTATTCGTAGACGACGAAGCATCATTAAGACGTACAATGGCTATTGGACTTAATCAGAGAGGTTTTGATATGGAACCCTGTGAAAACGGGATGAGCACTCTTAAAAAATTGGATTCTTATATGAAAAACAATATCAACCTCAGCGCAGCAGTTGTGGATATCCGCTTACCGGACATCGACGGTATTAAACTGGTCAAAATTATTAAATTTAAATACCCTGGCCTTCCTGTTATTTTAATCACTGGTTATGCCGATAAATACAATAATGAAGAGATTCGGAACCTCCAGGTTAACGCATTCCTGGAAAAACCCTTTACGGCAGATGAACTGACTGAACAGTGCATCCGCATCCTTGATAAAGAAACAAAGAAAAATGAAGCGGCTGTGGCTCCTATGAAATCCGAATCCATCAGCCAATCTGCTTATATGCTGATCCGTCTGAATAACGAAGCAGATATTTTCGATACATATAAATCCCTCTACTACATGGAAAATGTTCTTTATTGCGATGCCACAAAAGGCGATTATGATATCTTTATCCTGGCACAGGCCGACTCGATCGATGCACTGGAAGAAATGGGCGAGAAAATCAGAAAAATGCCTGGTATTGAATCGGTAGACTTCATGGAAGTTGACAGCCCAATCCTGGAAGAATCGGTTTCATCGATCATCGATACTGCCGAAGAAGCTCTCTCCGAGGATATTACTTCTACCGGTAAAATCCGCGATTTAAGCAATAAAGTATGCTCCTACCTGGTAATGGAAATCGAACGGGAAAAAATAGATGAAATTTACCCGACATTACGTTTGAATGAAAATGTTGTATACTGCGATTATACATTAGGTAAATACAACCTGGTTCTCATGGTAACTGGGCGCTATTTTGATGAAATCGACAAGTTCATCCAGCAGACATTGGTAAATATCGATGGTATCATCAAAGTGAAAGAATACCCGATCGTCAGTATGTTTGAAATGTAAACACTCATTTGAAATCCTAAATAATAAATAGTAATTAGTACTTCCAAAGCAGATCGAAGGGAGCGAGGCAATTCGCTCCCTTCGCATTTTTACCCCATTTATCACCGGTAAATCGTCTTGAAAATATAATTTTTTTATGATACTATCTTTTTATGAAACTCATCCCATATACCGGAATATTGCGTCTTCACTATATCAATTGTGAACACACCCATTTTTCAGGTCAACTTTATTTCATTCGTTTAATATCCCTTAAAAATAAATATAATTTATTACCATGAATAAACTATTGGTTGTTGAAGATAATAAATCAATGCAGGAGATGCTTAAAAGCATCCTGGAAGAAAAAGGCTACTGTGTAAAAACAGCAGATGATGTTTCAGATGCTCTTATCCTGTTAAAAAAAGAGAATTTTCATGTCATTATTTCCGACCTCCAGATGCCGGGAATAAACGGTATTGAATTTTTAAAAAAAATCCGCTGTCTCAATATTCCCTTTATCTTGCTTACTGCTTTTGGTTCCATCGAACTTGCGGTTACTGCGATAAAAGAAGGAGCGTTCGATTTTATTTCCAAGCCCGTAGACCCGGATTACCTGTTTATACTTATTGAGAAAGCAATTGAATCTACTCGTATTTTACGGGAAAATATTATTTTTAAAGAGACATATACTTCTGAAATGGAAAAATCCATTATCATCGGAACGAATCCAACGTTACTTCGTGAAGCTGAAAAACTTAAACAGGTGGCCCCGACAGATACTCCGGTTCTACTGCTTGGTGAAAGCGGAACAGGTAAAGAACTCTTTGCCCGTGCGATTCATAAGCTAAGTGATAGGAAAGATAAACCGTTTATCGCGATAAACTCGGCCTCTATACCTGGTAATCTGCTGGAAAACGAACTCTTCGGACATGAAAAAGGTTCCTATACCGATGCATATGTCCGGCAAATCGGAAAACTGGAATTGGCTCAAGGTGGTACGTTCTTCCTGGATGAAATCGGCGATCTTCCTTTAAATCTTCAAGGAAAAATTCTTCGGGTCATCGAAGAAAAAAAAGTGAGCCGCATCGGAAGTAACCTGGAAATCGATCTGGATATTCGATTTGTTTTTGCTACCAATATCAACCTTGAAAAAGCAGTTTCACAATCCATGTTCAGAAAGGACCTTTATTTCCGAATTAATGTCTTTCCCATCCAGCTTCCCCCTCTTCGTGACCGAGGTGATGATATAATCCTCCTTTCGGAATATTTTATTAAAAAATTTTCACTCGAAATGAAGAAAGGGCTTATTACCCTTTCACCGGATGCGGTACGTAAATTACAGGGGTACTCCTGGCCGGGCAATATTCGCGAATTACTCAACACAATTGAACGTGCGATTATACTATGTAAAACCGACACTATTGGTGAAAACGATATCATCTTGCCGGAAAAACCTTTCTCTATCCCCGATGAATTCAACTTTTCAGGGTCACTTAAACAGATTGGAAACCGGGCGCTTCACATGGTTGAAAAAATCAAAATCGAACAAACACTAAAGGAAACACATTTTAATAAAACCAGAGCGGCTGAAATTCTGGAAGTGAGTTATAAAACGCTATTGGACAAAATCAAGGAATATGATATCACAGAAAATTAAATATTTTTTTATTCGTAAACTCTCAAGGGTACTGATCGGGGGGATAATGAGTACCTGCAAAATCAAAGTGGAAGGATTTCAACATGTCGAAGAGAGTCGATTAAAAAATTTACCGATTGTATATGTCTACTGGCATCGGAATATATTTGTTACCATTCACCGTTTTAAAAAAACAGGTGCAAGGCCATTGATTTCTTTATCGAAAGATGGAGAACTGGTGGCCCAGATTGCAAAAGAATTCGGGATGAATCCAATCCGCGGTTCATCATCCAGCGGTGGAGCAAGGGCATTTATTGAAATGCTCAATACCATTCGAGAGAGTAAGGCAGAGGTAATGATTACTGCGGATGGTCCGAAAGGGCCTGCAAAAGAAGTAAAAGAAGGAACAGTTCGCCTTGCTCAAAAAACCGGGGCACTTCTTATTCCGATTGCATGGCGTGGTGACCGGATTAAGATTTTTGAAAAGACCTGGGATAAATTTAAAATACCCCTTCCTTTCAGTCATGTTGAATATATTTACGGTCCCCCTATAGTCGTTCCCACCTCCATTAATGCGAAAGATGACGAATTAAAATTCCAAATAAAAAACGCCATCGATTGCCTCGAATAATACTTATTTTCTTCAAACAAATCCCAAATCTTTGAAAGATCGATAATTTAATTAACCTTACTCCGGTTTGAACGATATAATAATCAATCGCAAAAGGAAACCCAAATGCTTGAAATAAAAAACCTGGTAAAAAAGTACAATGAGCATCCTGCTTTACGGGGGATCGATTTAACGCTTGAAAAAGGCGAAATTTACGGATTACTTGGACCGAATGGCGCCGGTAAAACAACTACTATAAAGATATTGGCGGGATTACTATCACCTGACAGTGGGGAAATCCATATCGATGGTAAACTCTATGACAGGGACAATGCCCAACTGAAACAACTTATCTCATATGTTCCGGATCAACCTTTCGTGTACCCAAAGCTTACCGGAGAAGAGCATTTGCATTTTTATGCCGATCTGTATAAAATCCCGATGTCCAAAAGAAAGGAAACCTTTGATTTTTATTTTCATTTCCTCGAATATGAATTGTACCGAAAAGAGCTTGTGGATACCTATTCGGCGGGAACAAGGCAGAAACTCCTTATCACTCAAGCATTAATGGTAAAACCCTCTATTCTTTTACTGGATGAACCGCTGACCGCAATCGATCCGCTGGTTTCGAGGAAATTCAAATCATTATTAAAAGAAACCGCCCGGGAAGGAGTAGTGGTTATCTTTGCAACCCACATTCTCTCGCTTGCCCAGGAAGTCAGTCACCACATCGGTTTGATTATCGACGGGAAAATCGTTACCCAGGGCACTGTTGGAGAATTACTGGCCATGACATTGGGAAATGATCTCGAAGAATTCTATTTCAATACAGTAATGAACTATGAAAAACCTTCTTAAAATCCGCCTTCAACAACTGAGAAACCTGTACAGACAGGCTACGCCTAAACAAATTACTCTCATTTTACTCCTTGGTGCTTCCATTCTCGGTGCAATGACATTTATATTCATCAAATTATTCGGTTTCCTATACAAGCAAGACGAATTCCCCATGTTTTTCAAACTTTTCCTGTGTGAAAAAATTCTCATGATGAATTTTCTCACCATGTATTTGATGCTCATTCTTTCATCCCTCATATCCACATTGAATATATTCTTTCTATCCAAAGATTTACACCTGTTGCTTTCATCCCCACTACCCTCCCGGAAAGTTTTCGCCTGGAAGGCTGTCGAAGTAGCCGCTACCAGTTCATTGATGGTGGTCTTCTTTTCGCTTCCCGTTTTATTTGCTTATTCCTATTATTTTGCACCATCGATCATAGCCATTGCAGCCATGTTAGTTACATTCCTGCTCTTTATCGTAAGCGGAGTACTGGTTGGAATAATCATCGGTTTCATCGTTCCCGCGTTTATCTCTGTCCGAAAACTACAACCCGTATTATCCGTCGTATCCATCCTGTTGATATCCGGGATCGTTATTTTACTCCGTTTAATGCGCCCCGAACAATTCGGGAATCCCACCGCAGTTCGAGACTTAGTCGAATATATGGGCGGATTACAGGTTCGAGGTGCTTCCTGGTTTCCATTCTCATGGATTGCCCGTGCCTTTCATATGCTCGCCAAACCCGATTTTATAGGTTTTTTAAAAGAGATTGCTCCTTTTGCTCTTATCATTTCTTTTTTCGGTTTATTTATTTATTTCCTTCAAAAAAAATACTACCTCACCCTTTTCGATAAACTCAATAAAGGAGATTCCGGGACCTACCGTTCCACCTGGAAAACTACACGATGGCTCTCACCCGATTACCATGCACTCTTGAAAAAAGAGGTCAAAACCTTCTGGAGAACCCCGGCACAGTGGTCGCAATTACTTGTCGTCGGAGCTATCGTGATCGTATTCGTATTAAATATCAAAGGCATCCCACTCCCCCATCCATCGGTTAAAAATCTCATCGCATACCTGAACCTTGGAATGTCAGCATTTATCGTCGCTGGGTTAAATTCCCGGTTTACATTTACCTCCATCCCTATGGAAAGCCCCGGTATTATCAATATAATGGCCTCCCCTTTTTCCAAAGAGAAACTGCTCCGGTTTAAGATTGTTTTTTATATTATTCCCCAGGTCATAATCGGGTTTTCATTATTCTTTATCGGCGATACCGCACTCGAAATGGATTCCTTTTCCCGGTTCACAGGCATCGTTTTTCTCATTCCCATACTTCCGCTTCTCACCATTCTTGCATTATATTTCAGTCTTAAAGTCGATGAATCCGTTCCCCTTACCCCTCAACATCTTGTCGCTTCACGTTACGGTATTGCTTACATGTTGTGGAGCATGTTGTTTATCGTTGTAGGAATGATCTATTTTGTCCGCCCCCTCTTTCTCTATTACTACAGCAAATGGGCCAAAGTTCCCGTTCCTGTACTCGAAATCACCCTGTGGTACTCCGCATTTGTATTAATCAATATTGCATTATTCATAATCTTCTATAAAAAATGCATTTCATCCTGGAATAAGAAAGAAATCTCCAATCCAACGCTTTGATTTCTTTTACCTATAGTGATAAAATACCTCTATGCATAAACCAGAAATATTACCTTTTTATTTTCAACCCATCAAAAGGGAAAAGGCCCTATGACAGAAGCCAATACCCAGATATTAATCGTTGAAGATGAACGCCTTGTTTTTCATGATATAAAATATATGCTCAATGCATTTGGATATAGTATCCCGGAACCCATCGATACAGGAGAAAAAGCCATCAATGCGGTAAAGAAATCGAAACCGGCGTTGGTACTGATGGATATCGGTTTAAAAGGCCCCATGACAGGGATAGAGGCTGCACGAATAATTTATTCCCAATACAATGTCCCGGTTGTCTATTTAACTGCCTTTGCCGATGAAAAAATGATAAGCCAGCTTGCTGAAACACAACCTTACGGATACCTACTAAAACCGGTAGTGGAACAGGAATTGAAGATGGTTATCGAGATGGCTATCCTCAAACATAAAATGGAACAGGAATTGAAAGAGAGCGAGGAGCGGTTACGTGAAATTTTCGAACAAAATGCTGATGCCATAATCCTCCTCAGACAGGATACATTCGACGTAATCGATTTAAACTCTGCTTCGCTCTCTATTTTCCAATACTCCAGGGAAGAACTGAAAACGAAATTTTCATCCCTCTTTGAAGATAAGCAGGCCTATTCCCAGTTGAGAACAGCTATTACCGATTTTTACAGGGAAGAAAAAAAAGGATTTTCCCAACGGCTCCGGCTCCATAGAAAAGATGGGATGTGGATCGTGTGCGATATTCGGATTAACCCAATCGATCTAAAAAATGAACGGGTTTTTTATTGCGTATTTCGCGATATAACCGAACAAACCCGAATGGAAGAAGAAGCACGAATCCTTCAAGCCCGGTTAATCCACGCCAACCGGATGACTGCTATGGGCACATTGGCTTCCGGTGTAGCCCACGAAATCAATAATCCCAATAATTATATCCTTTCCAATACCCAGATGTTCCAATGTATCTGGGAGGACACCATAAACGCACTGGAAGAGAAAATGGATGCAGGTAGAGAACTAAATCTGGGAGGATTACCGCTTATGGAAGCCAAAGCGGTCGTGCCGCAACTCTTGAAGGCAGTGATAGAAGGTTCCAGGCGGATAAAATTTATAATAGACAATCTTAAAGATTTTTCAAGGCCCCATAATGGAAGTATCCTTGAATCGGTTTCCATAAATAAAGTCATTGAATTCGCCATATCCATCCTATCCAACCAGATAAAAACCTATACCGACGTTTTCCAATTCACTCCCGGTAAACCAATCCCCTCATTTAAAGGAAATTCCCGGCATCTTGAACAGGTGTTTATCAACCTGATCCAGAATGCATTACAAGCCCTTCCTCGAAAACATTGCGGTGTGAAAGTCGTCTCTCGTTATCAGAAGGAACAAAACTCCATAATGGTCACTATCAAAGATGAAGGTGTCGGTATGAATAAAAATATACTCGACCGCATCACCGATCCCTTTTTCACCACGCGACAGGATATCGGTGGAACAGGATTGGGTTTATATATTTCATACTCCATAATCAAAGATCACCACGGCTTATTGGAATTCAAATCCCAACCCGGTAAAGGTACTCGGGTAATTGTAAAAATCCCCGTAGAACCTACATCACAAACTATAGGTGCCTCATGAATCCCGAAGAAAATATCTCCCCGTCCTCTCCCCGGATTTTACTGGTAGACGATGAACCAGGGACACTATTAAGTTTCAGTACCCTTCTAAAAAGTCATTCGCTACGAAACGTCGTATGTCTTGAAGACAGTAGGAAGGTGTTGCCGTTTCTTGAAAAACACCATACACGATTACAGCCTGTTGCATTGGTCATACTCGATCTATCCATGCCGTTTCTTCCAGGTCAGGATTTACTTCTGGAAATCAGGGAGCAGTATCCGGATATCACCATTATCGTTATGACAGCAACCAATGAAATCGATACTGCCGTCGACTGCATGAAAAATGGGGCAATCGATTACCTTGTCAAACCGGTAGAAACCAACCGTTTTCTTTCCAGTGTCAGACATGCATTAGAAACCCAACAGCTTAAAGAAGAAGTGCTTCACTTATCCAGGCATATCCTATCCGATACCTTAGAAAATCCACATGTTTTCTCATCCATTATTACCCAGGATAGCAAAATGACCGCAATATTTCGATATATAGAAGCTATTTGCCGCTCCAATCAACCCGTTTTAATAACCGGAGAAACCGGAGTCGGAAAAGAACTCATTGCCCGTGCGCTTCATTATTGCGGTAGACAAACCAGGGAATTTATTGCCGTCAATGTGGCAGGACTCGATGATTCCATGTTTACCGATACCTTATTCGGGCATAAAAAAGGAGCTTTTACAGGTGCCGATTCCTCCCGGGAAGGTTTGATCGCCCAAGCTGCTGGTGGAACTCTTTTTCTCGATGAAATCGGCGATCTAAATCCTCAGTCCCAGGTGAAGTTATTACGACTCATCCAGGAATATGAATATTATCCTCTCGGTTCCGATCTCCCCAGGAAAACCGATACACGCGTCATTACTGCGACAAATCAGGATTTAAAGCATTTGATGGAAACAGGAATTTTCCGTCGTGATCTTTATTA
>JAKAGC010000114.1 GCA_021817755.1 Acidobacteriota bacterium
TATAACGGTTCTCATGTTATGACTCCGAAAGCAGGTTCACTTAAAATTAACAGCCACGGGAGCGGTTACGTGAAATTATTCCAGGTAATCCCTCTTATGACCTGGAGAGCAGGAGTTCATTATTACCGGGAAGAAGTCGAATATATGGATCGCTGGGTAGGTGAATTTTTAAAATCGCTTGAGAAGGAAAAATTATTAAAAAATACGATAGTGATAATTGCAGGCGATCATGGAGAAGGATTAGGAGAACGTGAACGGTATTTTGGTCACGTACGGTATTTAAACCAGCAATTTCTACATGTTCCATTGATAATGTATTTCCCCGGAATGAAACCGCACCGGTTTGAGCAACCCGTTTCTCTTGCCTGGATTGCTCCTGCTATTGTGAGTTACGCAGGAATCGAATATCCTCCATTTAAAGATAGAGAAAATATCCTCACCTTTACCGAACATGAAGATACTCCCCTTCCTCCAGTATACTCCTATGCCTTTAAACCCTCTTCACCGGAAAATAAAATTTCTATTATCAAATGGCCCTATCAATATATCATTAAAGAAACCGATACCGGAACCCCCGCTTCGGAATTATATAATTTTGCCTTATCTCCTTCTTTTAGGAAAATGGATGAGTATGCTGTGGATGTTTTGAAACGAAATGCACCTCGGGAATACGCATTTTTGCAAGAATCGATTCACCGTACAGGGCAAATGTTCTTGACTTATATTCATAAAAAAAATAAAATAAATACAAAAGAAATTGAGAATTTAAAAACCATCGGATACTTGCAATGAAAAAAAAATTACAAAAAATGGTTAAGGAGGTTTGATGGAGCAGATAAAAACTCCCTCTGAGGCAGCATTGGTTTTACAGGTGCCAAGACAACCCAAATTTCTTTCATGGGAAGTTTGGGAACCTGTTATAAAACTACTGGTTATCTTTTCGGGGATAGGAGTTATATTCGCTGCATTAAAAAACGATGTCCTATTCAATCTGGATTTCCAGCAATTATTAAAAGTAAAGAGTCCCTTTGTCCGTGATGTATTTATCCTGAATAGTATAATCTTTATTATTTCTCTCGTGCTTCGCACATTTTTATGGTTCAAGTATCGCCCATACGATTCTCGAAAAATCGATCAGTGGCCGGAAGTAACTGTACTGGTTCCTTCTTATAATGAAGGTGATACTGTATATACTACCATATGTTCCATTGCTCAAAGTGACTATCCACAGGGAAAAATGAAAATTATTGCGGTGGATGACGGTTCCAAGGATGATACCTTTTTTCATATGGAAAGAGCCAGAGCAGAATACCCAGGAATGGTTGAACTTATTCGATTTGAAACCAATAAAGGTAAACGTCACGGCTTGTATGAAAGTTTTAATAAATCCGTGACTCCATATGTTATTACGATCGATTCCGATACCCGGCTTGAACCTGATTCCATAAAAGAACTCCTAACTCCATTAATCCTTGATTCTTCTATCGGTGCTGTAACCGGACGAATCAAAATATGGAATGGTGATGCGAATCTATTTACGAAGATTTTGAAAGCCAATTTCGCAATGGCTTTCGATTTTACACGTGCGATTCAATCAACTTTTTCCACTGTTTTTTGTACATCAGGTGCTTTTTCTGCTTACAGACGTTCTGTACTCATACCTATAATCGACATCTGGTTGAATCAGACTTTTCTAAAGCGACCATGCACTTTTGGAGAAGATCGAAGTCTTGCCAATCATATCTTGAGAGAAGGACACGGGACAGTATTTCAACGTACGGCAATTGCTTTCACAAAAGTTCCTGAGCGCTTTACCAAGATCATCAAAATGATGACCCGTTGGGCGCGAAGTAATATTAGGGAGAGTTTTGTTTTTTCCACATTGATGTTTAATAAACGCAGACGAGGCAATTATATACTTCCATTTCTTGAATTTTTCTTTACTACTGCTATTGTTATTACCCATCTTGCATTATTTTATTACTTTCTTTTTTCAGGTTTCATTGATGCCGAATATATTTTCAGAACCATTGCATACACGGTTATATTCGGATTCTTTTATATGCTCTATTATATCCGGATCGAAGGGAGAAAAGATTTCCCTTATATTATCGCATTTTCAATATTCAGTACCATTTTTATGATTTGGATATTCACTGCCGCTGGTTTTACCATAACAAGGAGAGGATGGTCTACCCGGTAAATAATTAATCAAATAAATTTATAGTCTACTGAGAATTAACATCCTTTTTTTTTAATAACAAAAATTCTTTTGGATTTGGAAATGCACTTTTTATGTTTAGATTTGCGGAAATCTGGTTTTCGATTTGTACCCAACTATAGATTTTCCGCTTATTTCTGTATATACCATTTGAAATTAATAAAGAAACATCGTAAGCTTTTTTTACTGGATATCTACAGCATGGAGTTCCCAGACTTCGGATTCCTCGTTATCGATAATGTAATAAAATTTCCCGTTTTCGATTGAAAAATTGGTATACATTTCATTTTCCACCCAGGGGACCCAGGTGCGTTTTAATAGTTTTCCCTTAAAATCCGTAATCAATAATTCCCTATTTGCGTTTTTTTTATTATAAGTGAGGAAGTAGATTTTGCCATTGTCTTCGTCGAACCGGTAGAATGATGGATAATATTCTGGGAATACAACTGTGTAGATGTTGGAGAAATAGGACCATAATTTATCTTGTTTGGCACGTTTCATCCAGTCCTCTTTGTATTCCTCGGATATTTTTGATTTTTCTATATATAGTCTGATTTTACAGAACTGGTTCCCGTTGCTATCAAACCCTTCCACATAGAGTCCCCTTTTCGAATCGCCGATGAAAACTCGGTCATCATGAAGAACCGTACCGCAATAATCCTTAACGATAGGATACTCTATTTTCCCTCCAAATGATTTGTTTTTATCAAATCGATATAAATAAATCAATTTTTTATACTGAAACTCTTTGTTCTGAGACTGAGAATAAATAGACATTTCCATTCCATCTTCCGGAGGTCTTTTGATCCACAGAAAATTATCTCCTAATGGTGCAAGTAATATATTATGAGGTTGAGGAATTCGGAATTGATTTTTATAAGTCCCATCACGATTAAAATATATACATCTTCCTAATTCATATAAATAAATATAATTCTTCCCTATGACGAGTTGGGGAACCGCATTACATTCAGATGGTCCGTCTCCTCGCCTGGAAAGCTCTTTCTGAAATTTGAAAGGGCTGATCGAATACAATAAAACTTTGGGAGCTTGATCGGAAATCACCAATTGCCCGTTATTCACCTCCATGAATAATGGTTTAGCAGCATCCGGTAAACTTCCTATTTTTTTAGGAAAAACAGAAACGCTTAATAACATGATTCCACTGGCAATACACAAAAAAGCAATTTTCATTCTGTACTCCTTTTTTATTCTATATGACAATTTTCGGTATGAGAAGGATCAGCACAGATTCCGGAAGATATAGTAAATACTTCTAATTTATAAGGAATGTTGAAGAGACTGAACCGACCGACATCATTCTTAAATTCGTAATCATTTGGTTCAATATTGGGGATAAATAGTTTTCCATTTTCGACATGGGCCAGGTTGTATCCCATCAAATTGTACCAAGCTGTACTACATAAATTGTTAAAATTCAAATCGTACACATCTACTATATATCGTCTTTCAGAATCCATATTAGAGGTCCATAAATAGATGCGATTTCGATCGATATTAATACCGAATATAGCAGGAAAAAATCGGGCGGAGCTTGTTAAATCCTTCAAAATATTTTCAGAACCGGGTAATTTTCGGATAGTTCCTGGGCGAACAAGGTAATGAAAATCACTTTCCAGAATTCTATATTTTTTCTTTTCCTTAAAAAAAGTATTTTTCAAGATTCCTTGAGGAGAATAAACAAATACCCGATATTCTACGGTATCGGTAATATAGCAATTACCTATGCTGTCGAAGGTGAAATCGGGAATCATATCCACATTAGAAGGACGAACTTGTCTTTTTTCTGCATGTATAACAGAATATGAAGTCATATCTCCAGTAAATCTTAACAGACAGTAGCCATTTCCTTCTTTAAAAGCCAGGATATATAGGGTATCGAATCCATCGTATTTTAATTTTTTTATTACCATAGCCTCTAATCCACTGGGAGCATCTATTGTTGAAAATTCCTTCCCATTTCCCAAAAATCGGAGAAATACAGATTTAAGGTTACAATAGGATATCAAATCTCCTTTGGAGTTTATAGCAAAGGTTTCAAGCCAACCGGGTAAGTGAAACGATTCATGGTTTACGCCTCCGAAAGTGAGAAGGTAGTCTCCATTAGAATTGAACTTATCGATACGATTGTTGTATTCATCGGCAATATAGACATTTTTGTTTGAATCAAGACAATAGCTCCGGATGAACTGATAGGATCCGGGTTGGATTGTTTCGCTGTCGGAACCGATACAGAAATGGGGACGGGGAGAATCAAAGAAATTAATGCTTGGTCGATTGAAATTACTATCCGGACCGCATACCTGTTCAATCAGTAAAACTAGCATAATCAAAGCGTATATTGCTTTTTTATTCTTCTTCATCAAATCTCTCAGTCACAATCAAAAGAACCCGGCAGAGGCGATGGACTCAAGACACTTCTCTGCCGGACAAAAAATGAAATATTAACCTCTAATAGAATATAATGAGTTACTGTTCCGGTTGTCCGACTACACAGGCTTTAATTAAATCACCTCTGCATGTGCAAGTAATATTACCGCTGCAATCTTGACCAGAGAAACTGCACTCTTGAGTTCCACAATTAAACATCGCAGCGTTCACAGGCGCAAGGAATGCCTGGTAGACACCGAATCCAATGGATAGCATTATTAAAAGGCCAAGTGCAATCCAACCTACATTTTTTTTAATACTCATATTTCCTCCATAATTTTATTTTTTACGTTCTGATTGATACCGGGAATAGACCATTTGATTTTACCGTTAGACTCTAAAAACATAGTTAATGGAAGAGTACCAAAAGGGTCAATCCCCTGGATTTCACCATATTTATATACGGGAAATTCAACCCGGTTCCGGGAAATATACTGCATGATAGCAGCAACAGGGTGTTTGGATATTCCAACAATGGCTACGCGGTTACGGTATGCCCTAAATATATCATTCCATACCGTTGCCATCTGGTCACACGAGTAACAATCCGTAGAAAAAACAAATAAAATAATGGATTGCTTCCCAAGGAAATCGTAAATCGTTGTTTTTTGATCGCCCTTCAGTGAAACTAAAGCAATATTTGGAAGTATGGGGGATTTTTGATTCAGGATGATCGCATCGGATGGTGTGTAAAGCATAAAATTCAATTTCGAGTTCTCATATCGCAGATTGCGATTCACTATAGCCAAAACAACAATAAGTGCACACAGTAATATAATAATCCCACTTAAAATCCCAATCATTTTACTAGTGGAAAGATTCATATTCGCCCTCCTTTGGATTCTTCCGTTTTAAGGATAAACTCATTTATTTATTTATCCTCCGGTGCCCCCATCCAGATAATTAATGAATCATATGAAAACTTAAACTTGTTGTTCTTAAAAGAAACTGTCACACATCCCATTGAACGACCATATTCATCACAGAATACTACCGGTGTATTTTTTATATATTGCATGGTATTGATTAACTGAGGTAATGAAGCGCGCGCAATTACAAGATCAAAAAGAAAAGGGAGGGAGTAAAGATCTCTTCTTAATGAATAATATGTACCATTATATAATAAAATCTTCAAAGGAGTAGATACGAGTTTTTTATTTACTTCTGTGAGTGATGGAACAATAGGATTTATCTGAAAAGGTATGGAAGAATTTGGAAAAAACATTACACGTTCATCCTGTGTTACACCAGTTACACCAACAGAAATACGTTTGATATTATTGGAATTGCGAAGAGTAAAAGGGATAATCCTGTATTTTGAAATAATGTAATTTAATGGATGTGGTTGTTTTATACTAAGATTAGCAGAAATGAATAGGTTACTCAATAAATTGGGTTCGATATTACTTAATGCTGTAAGATCGGGCTTCGTGAGATTAATAACGAACAATTGCATACGCGAAACCCGGCTGCATATACAGGAACATATGTATTATTTATTATAGGATTACGGGAAAATACATTACCGAAATCAAAATAAAGAGAATCGGGAAATTTCCTTACAAGAGCAACACGACGGGTTAATGAACCGAGGCGTTCACAACCTGAAAGTTGAATACTTCCAAACGTATCACCGGTAAATAATATGGTGCCTTTGAAGAGATCGGAAATAGGGCCTTGTGGAACAGTGTTTCCGTGAAAAAAAGAGTGGTGGAAATCAAAAAAATAAACCGCAATAATCAAAATAATCGGGATCAATATTCCAAGAAAAAATAGTGATTTCTGTTTCAAAGATTCCTCTTCCTGATGAATACCTTATCATAAAATAAAAATATATAATGTCAAGGATTTCAGATCAAGGTTTTTAACCGTATAGAAATCAAATATTAGAAATTCTAATTGTCACATTTCTTTTATTCTCTCAATAGAAACATATTAATAAAAAGGAAACAAGTACTGTACTCCATGGTGCAATTAACTATCTAGAAATTGGAATTAAAACCAGAAAATTGTTATGATTTAATTTTATTGACTTTTTAAATTCATGTAATTAGAATTTCGGTATGACCAACAAGACGGGTTATAATACCAATTACCATTCATTGACTCCAATATCTTTTGATTCAAATATAAAAAAGAGGATATGTCATGAATTTACAACAAAAAATCGGGATCTTTATTTTTCAAAACGGAGACGAGGACAGGGGGCTTGTCGATCTCCAGGCAATTTCGGAGTATTCCCGGAATCTGCCTGGAGTAATACAAGTTAATGTCGTCAATGAAAAAAAGAAACTAAACCCCCTTGTTCTCGCAGAAGAGTTCAAAAAGGTTGGATTCAGTCGAATTGTTTTAGCAGGGAATTCGCCAGGTTATTTTAAACCGGCGTTTACCCGTGCAATGGGTGAATCTGGCGGCAACCCGGAGGAAGTACGGTTAGCTTCTTTCCGGGAACATGGAATCGGGTGGGAGGGTCCCACTGATCGTGCAAAAGCAGTGGTTGCCTGTGCTGTTTACGGCATTCCCTTCGGTCTTGCGGCCGTACCGGAAACAGTACCTGTCAATCCCGCTACATTGATTATCGGTGGTGGTGTCGCCGGGATACAGGCTTCTCTTGAAATTGCCGACGCCGGGTATAAGGTATACCTGGTGGAACGGTCAGGAACAATCGGTGGTCACATGGCTATGTTCGATAAAACATTCCCTACCCTCGATTGTGCCGCTTGTATTTTAACCCCAAAAATGGTCGCAGTTGGCCAACATCCCAACATCGAATTGATGGTACTTTCCGAAATCAAAGAAGTTAAGGGAACACCGGGAGCTTACATGGTAAGCATTCAAAAACGTGCCACACGTGTCGATCCAAAGGCTTGTGTTGCGTGCAATGCCTGCTCTGAAGTCTGCCCGGTATCAGTTCCCAGTGAATTCGATGTGGGAATTGCAAATCGTAAAGCAATTTATATTCCCTTCCCTCAAGCTGTGCCGAATGCCTATATTATAGACGGCTCAGCTTGCAACTATGTTCTAAGCGATGGAAAAAAATGCGGCGCATGCCGTAAGAAATGTGCTAAAGATGCCATCCATTTCGATGACCAGGATAAAATCGTGGATATCGAAGTGGGTAATATCATTGTTACTACCGGTTATGATACCTTCGATGCTCACCGTATCGACCGGTACGGATACGGCGTCTATCCCAACATCCTCACTTCATTGGAATTCGAACGGTTAACCAATGCCTCGGGCCCAACAGGCGGAAAGATCGTGATGAAAACCAAAAAACACAACAAACGCACGGATACAGATGAATGGGTTTTCGACCAGGAAGGTCCATCCCCTAAATCCGTAGCTATTATTCATTGTGTGGGTTCTCGTGATCAAAATTACAATCCCTATTGTTCCCGTGTATGCTGTATGTACTCATTGAAGTTCAGCCACCTGGTCCACGAAAAATTACCGGACGCTGTTTGTTATGAGTACTATATCGATATGCGCGCCTTCGGCAAAGGTTATGAAGAATTTTTCGAGCGGATCAAGCATGAAGGAGTGCATGTAGTACGCGGACGTTCCGCACGGATTATCGAGAAAGATGGACAAATGATAATCAAAGGTGAAGACATTATCCATGATACCGTAATAGAGCTGCCTGTGGAAATGGTACTACTGGCTGTTGGACTTCAACCAACCAAAGATGCAGGCGATCTGGCTGCATTACTGGGGATCGAACGGGTTCATGACGGATGGTTCAGTGAAATGGAATACAATGTCGAACCGACGAGTACGGAACGTGGCGGCATATTTGTTGCAGGCGTGTGCCAGGGGCCTAAAGATATCCCGGATACCGTCGCTCAAGCATCGGCAGTGGCTGCCAGGGTTCTAAAAAGCATCGTAAGCGGAAAAGCCCTTGGAAGCCGACACCGGATGACGCTCCTGGATATCGAACAAAAAGCAATCGCCCTGGCTGGATAATCGGGAACAGGTTTATCCCGCTAATTTATTAAAATAGGAGATAGAACATGGCTGTACGGGTAAATCCCAAACTTATAGATGAATTGGAATATTACGGCGCAGAACATGTCATAAACTGCTATCACTGCGGTAATTGCAGTGCTGCCTGTCCCTTTTCAAAAGAGCCTTTTGTCTTTCCCAGGAAAGCAATGCGCTATTTACAAATGGGATTGGAATCGCGGTTAAGGGGCAATATAGAACCCTGGTTATGCTATTATTGCGGGGAATGCTCCGAAGAGTGCCCCCGAGGTGCAGAACCGGGAGAAACCATGATGAGCATGCGCCGATGGTTAACAGCTCAATA
>JAKAGC010000115.1 GCA_021817755.1 Acidobacteriota bacterium
ATATTGGGAATAATAGCTGCGGTGAATGCGGTCATCCGGGAAAATCCGAATTTTTGTTCAAATAAGTAATAGAAGCAGCAAGATATCGGCACCATCAACAGTAGTACATATAATCCACGAGCCAGATTAGGTGAATATGCCATGATGTTCCAGCCTATCCATTCCGTAAACGGGGACAAATACAAGAACTTAGACATCCAGATTGGAAAATTTCCGTGTAGAACCATTTTATACCAGGCAGGGTCGTCGTGTAATAATGATTTTACTCCCAGAACGGAAATAAGATTAAACAAAAAAACTATTAAAGCAATATAAAAATAATAAATATATCTTGTATTTTTTTGTTTTAATAATAAAGCATTTGTTGTATCCATTTTTACCTACACAATTTTATATTGGGCTTTTTCACATAATTGCCTGTAGATATTCTTTGGTCCCGATGGAATGGAGTTAGTTGAAATAGTACGCTTTAGATTTTTATCTACAAAGTCAATTTTCAAATTTGCTTCTAGATATTCGGATAATTCCTTTAGCGCAGATCCATCATACAATTGGTTATAATGTACAAATAAAATATTGGAATAGGATGCAGCATGCATATTTAAAATACGTGAATATATATCTGTCCATACGCGATAGGCTTGTTTGTGATTTATATAAAGTGAAGATAAATAGTCCTGGCTGCGGCATTCTTTTAAAATGCTTTCCACTGTGATATCCGGTTCCCGAAAAATACAGATGAAAACTGTTTCCCCTGTTTTATATTTTTTAATATAGTCTTGCCAGAGAGGAAGAGTGTAACTGAATCGAGGGTCTTTGTAACAGAAAGGTTCCCGCTTTAGTACTTCCTGTATTTCCTTTTCTAAATGGGAATCGGAAGAGCTGAGTTTTGTTTTTGTTGGAATGGACATCAGCCATCGTTGATTGTTTCCCGGGTTGGAAACCGTATATTTTTTATGGAATGTCCACATGAAATGTGCAAAGAGATTTTTCTGATTGAAAGGAGTAAGTAGATCTTCGTTTATTTTATTGATTTTGTACCACTCGAAAAAGCCTTTAGGGTTGGATTCGCGTGGTTTATGCAGGCGATCCCCCATAAAGTAACCTGCATCATGGAAGATACCCCCCAGCATACTCGTGCCGCTTCGACCCGAACCCAGAATCAAACAGTTTTTCATTGATTTATTTGATAGGACTTTTACTTCATACTATTTAACTGCTTAAAAAGATTTACTTCAGAATGAAATGAAGACGCTTCTTTTTTTATACGTTCTTCAAAAAGCTTTTTGGCGTATTCGTATAATTCGATATCATATCTATTATATTTAATTAGTACTTCGTGTTCATGTTTTGAAATATTCTGATTTATTGGTTTCTTATCATGAACGTTTTTTTTTATATAAACCGGAAACTTTGGCCACTCAAGTATTTTTTTTAATAGAATAAGTGTTTCGTCATAATACTCTGTTAGGCCGAATACTAAAAACTTATGCTCCAGGTTATTTTTTGCAATTTTTAGCATTTCATCGGTGCATTTCCCATAATCGATATCATTTCGATCTTTTCCAGAAATTAAACGAGTCATTCCATTATCAGCGCTAATGAATTTTCCACTTTCAAGGAATTCACTAAGAGTTAAATCGGGAGAAACGGGGTATGCGCACTCCGGGCGTAAATGCCATCTAAATTGTGATATAGCTCTATCGATGGGATTCCTTAAGATAGTTATATAATCTGACTGATTGGGGCAATACTTGTGAAAACCCCAAAATAAATGTCCTTTTACCAGACGGTATTTGCTTCTTTGATCTAATGGCAATAAGCTGAATTCGATCGCTGATTCTCTAAAATGTTTGCCGTCTATTGTGAAAGTTTCATTTTCATTGTAAATATTATCCAATAGTTTTAAAAATGTCGTACCACCGGTTCGATGCAGATGCATAAATATTATAGTTTTCATATTTTATTTTTCTCTAAATCCAGTTTAGTTTGCAATAATATTGGAATTTCTCTATTCAATGAAGGGTTTATCCCTTTGTAAGGAAGAACATCCAGACTCTTAGCTCTGTGATCGATTAATATCTTTTGGATTGAGTATGCCTGTTGTCGGCCTGATTGATGAGGGTGCCAGGGATGATAAATTCTTAAATTGGGATTCCACATAATATGTTTGCCTGAATTTTTAAAACGGGTGTAAACATCAAGTCCATTTGCATGATCTCCACCTGTTCGGAAAACATCATCCAATTCATAACCATTTATTTCTAATAGCCATTTTTTTCTTACTGTTAAACATCCTCCATAATTTGAAGGATTCGTCAGTTCACAATTCATTTTAAGATTATTCAAGTCCAGATTAAATGAAGAATTTTCAGGTTTCACCGGTTCATCCAGTCTGAAAATATACATCACCAGTTGTTCATTTTTTTGATGTTCATAGCGAATTTTCTCAAGGAAGTCTTCATCAAAGAGTACATCTGCATCCGGAATAACAAGGAGTTCCCCTTTCGCTGAGTTTATACCATGATTAAAACAATATGAAGAGTGGTATGTCCCATATTTGTTCAATGTAATTATTTTGAAATTTTGTTCGTTTTCTGTTTTTTTTATTAGTTCAGGATTTACTTTATCATAATATTCTACCCACAATACTTCATAGTCGTTTTTGTTAAGACTTTGCCTCTTTAGTGAATCTATCACGGCAAAATGGGGACGATAAAGACCATCAACCATTATCACACTAATTTTAATATTATTTGTTTTTTCAATGTTAGTCATCTGGATTTGAATAAATTTGTGCTTATTAGAAGTATCCTAATGTTTTTAATTGGTTAGCCAATTCATCTGAAAGTGGATTACTGTTCCCAGCGTTTTGATTGTTGAAAGATTTTTCAGTTTTACGAATTATATCAGTAATCATCTTAATCATTTTTCTAACGGATGGATTGTTTTTATTTGAAGTTAGTATATTATTCGTTTCAAAAGGATCTATTGAGATGTCATATAATTCAAAAGGTTCAACAGGTGGGGGAGTATTTTTAAAAAAAACGAGTGATGATTGCGAGAAACTTTCACTGAAAATTAGTTTTAGATTATTACTGATAATTGAAATTTTACCGGGGCTAAATATTTCCGTTTTACTACGAAACAAAGATGAAATGACAAAATTATTTGAATTTTGATCATTGTTTCTTTCTTGTATTAAATTTAATAATGATTTGCCATCAACAGGAATTGAGAGAGGTAGTTTTTTATAAGCAAATAATGTTGGTAAAACATCAATTAAGCTCACAGGAGTCCGGATAATTTTATCTTTATATTCCTGGTTAGGAAATTTGATAATCAGGGGAACTCTTAATTGCTCATTATAAAGATCACTTGCATGAACCCAACTCCCATGTTGGAGAAATTCCTCTCCATGGTCGGATAGGAATATAATAGTAGACTTATTATAAAGGTCATTGGTTTTCAGGTATTTAATAAAATCTCCAAAAGCAGAATCAAATGCGCTTATTTCTGCATCGTAAAGGTTTATTACCTGTTTAATAAAATCGGAAGGATATGGTTTATAGATTCCTCTCATACCTCCTAAATCTTCATAATAATCAAATTTAAGTAATTTTTGATTTGGTGCTATTTTGGAGAGATATTCTTTTGGAGGATAATAAGGAGAATGTGTATGGTATGTATGTAAGAAATAAAAAGCTTGTGGAAAAGGATACTCTTCGATTCGAGTTTTTATATTATTGAATAATTCGGAAGATGCGTCAGGAGTATTCATATCTTTTCCATTCGATAAGTATAAATCGAATCCCCTATTAAATCCGAATTCTCGAGAAACATTCCCTCCACCATTAACACTAAAAGTGGGATAATTATTTCTTAAGTATTCTATTAAAGATGGAAGTGATGATGATAGTGGAAAGACCAATTTTTTTTGTAATACGAATGGATCATTTCCTTTTTGAGTATAGTATTTTTTAACATTAACTTTATGATTATATTCAAGCAAAGAAGTGAATAAACTCATGTGAGATGAAACGGTCCATGTTGAATTTGAAAAGGCATGATCAAATACAACGGCATCGTGCGCAAAAGCAGAAATATTGGGAGTCGTTTCTTTATTATAACCGAAGAGACTCAAGTGGTTGGCAGATAATGTGTCAATAGAAATTAAAAAAATATATTCTCTTTCTTGTTTTGGAATATGTTTAAAAAATATGGGATTGGAAATAACAATGGAATTTCCATTCTTGGTTGCCAGAAAAATTTTATCTCTTTTTTTAAAATTGTATTCGATTAATATTTCATTGATTCCTTTTTTAATAATATAATTCTTATAAGGTTTACCAATAGGCGTGTTAATCCGGAAAGTAAGTTTGTCTCGGATAGGTGAATCAAGGATAAAATATAAAGAGGAAAATTCTTCATCTAATAAGGAAAATTCGAAATGCGATGAATTCCCCGAGTATGGAATGGTTGTATTTTTTGATGAATAGTAAAAAGTTTCTTTTAAACCTTTACTAAAATTCAAATCTGCTTTTTCAATTTTTTCGGAATTAAATATTTCAGATATTCTATAAAATTTCCGGTTATTGGATTTTGAGCATCCAACAAGAATCAATAGGCAGAGTATTGTCAAACCGATTACTTTTTTCATATTTTAAAGGTGTTTTCAGACCTCTTATTTAATTACTCTTTATATTTATTTCATGATCTAGTAAAAAATATGCCCAGCTTGAGGTTATATCTTTTAAGCACTTACAGTTTTGTATTTTAAATACGATTGCATCATATTCAGCAGATAGTACTTGCTTTTCTCCCCCTTTAAAACTGATAATGCCGATATCCAGATAATAATTACCAGGTAGAAATGAGCACTTGAATTTTAAATTCACATGAAGCAAAGAGTCTTTATTTATTTTTGGAAGATTTTTTCCTACTGGGGGGTATCTGACCCCTGACAAGACAGCGCCTTTTTCCGATTTAAATACATGTGCCAGGGCAATTTCCTCTAATTCATCATTAAATTTTATTGAATAATTCAGGTAGTAATAATCATTTGGGAATAGGGAGTTTACTATTTTTCCTTCTAAAGTTGAAATACGAATGTCTATGATGTCAATATTTGCAGATTTATATATTGTTTTTGATTTGGATTTAAATTCTGCCAGGTATTGAGCTTCATGGATACATGTATTATTGGTGTTTATATTGGAATTATCATTCGATTCAGTACTTCCCAAAAGAGATGATACATTAATCGGAGAGTCAGTCGAAGATGTAACTGGTTGCAGTGATGAAGGAGTCTCTTCGGGTTTTTGCTTATTTAAATTCATTAATTTTCTTCTTAATTTTTCTCGCTCATCCGGTTTTCCAAATAGAAGCGTATCGTAATTCATAGTGACAAATTTTGGAGAACCTTCTAGGATTATTTCCCCCTCATCGATAAGTACAGCTCTTGAGCAAATTTCTACTACACTGGACGCGCTGTGTGAAACAAAAAATACTGTACAACCGGATTTAAATAAATCTTCCATTTTTGCATAGCATTTACGTTTAAACAGGTCATCACCTACAGACAATACTTCATCGACGACGAGAATTTCTGGTGAGATATTTACTGCGAGTGCGAATCCCAGGCGGGCTTTCATACCGGAAGAATAAGTTTTCAAAGGTTGACGAATGAAATCCCCGATCTCGGCAAATTCTATTATATCATTTAATCTGCGGTTCATTTCGTCACGGGAAAAGCCCATCATAATACCGCCAAATAGAATATTCTGAATTCCATCGTAATCGGGATTCATACCGCTTCCTAATTCAAGGAGTGCGGAAACTTCACCATTTACAACAACATTTCCCGAATTCGGTTGAACAACTCTTGAGATAATCTTAAGGAGTGTTGATTTCCCTGAGCCGTTTTTCCCGACTATTCCGAGTATTTCACCTTTTTTTACTTCGAGGTTAATGTTTTTTAATGCATAAAATTCACGGTGTCTTTTTTTCCCAAAAGGGTGTAGAGCTTCTTTAAGGCGATCTTTGGGGGAGTTGTAGAGTTTATAATACTTAGAAACATTTTCAAATTTTACGGCTATATTTGACATACTATTTCTGCCCACGAATTACACGAATTATACGAATTATATTTTACTGTTATAAAACAATACGTTTGTAATTTAGGCTCTTTTCTCCAAAATTTATTAAAAGTCCCAATTGAAACTGTGTGGCATTTAAATAATTGAGCACTTGGGATTTATGTTCTTCCGTTATTCCAGAGCATGCTTTTAACTCAAGAATAATTTTATTATAGCAAACAAAATCAGCAATATATTTCTTTTTTAGAATAGCACCTTTATATTTGATTTCAAGTTCTTTTTCACGTTCATAAGAAATTCCTCTGTTATTGAGTTCAAACTCTAATGCTTCCTGGTAAACACATTCGAGAAATCCGCATCCTAAAATTTTATGGACCTCAATACAGGCTCCTACAATTTGATAACTTTCATTCCAGAAGATATTTTTTTTCTCATAAATCATTTCGTGTAAATTCGTGTAATTCGTGGGCAGGTCAAATAACTTCGCCGAAGTGTGGTTTAAGCCGTCTGAATATCACTGCGCCTGCCACAAGAATAATCATTGTCACTCCCCAAAAATAAAGAGTTTCATGAATATGAACCCAGAAAGGAGGGCCATTGAACAAACTGTCCCTATAACCGATTATTATGTAGCAAACCGGATTTAATTTTAATATCCATCGATATTTGGTAGGTACTATTGTAATATCCCATATAATGGGAGTTAGCCAGAATCCGAATTGGATGGAAACAGTTACAAGGTTTGCAATATCCTCGATGAACAGACTTGTGGAAGACGTAATCCAACCGCTACCTAGTAGAAGTACGGACATGGCAAAGATATAATAGATTAGCTGAAAAGTCTGAATTCCAGGGATATATCCATATGCCCATGCAATAAAAACACATATTATTACCAAAGCAATATGAGTAACAAGATTGCTTAATATTCGAGCAATATGAAGAATTGCAAGGCTTAAATCGCCTTTTTTAATGAGGTAGGAGTGGGAGTTTATAACACGAGTTACCCCACTTAAAGTTGTGGAAAAAAATTGCCAGGGAATCATCCCGGAAATAAGGAAAATAACAAATGGAATACCGTTTCTGGAAGCAGGGGATCGTAATCCGATGGTAAATACTAGGAGAACTACCATAATATATGTAACCGGGTGAAGGAACCCCCATATCATACCAAGGTAGGTACTTTTATACTGAGATTCAAAATCCCTTTTTGTTAATTCGTAAATGGCGTGCCGATGGTTATAAATAATTAGTATGAAATTTTTTATATCAATAAGTAGTTTCAATTTTTATCACTCTATATAAGAATTTTAAGAAGCTCCCGCCTTTACCACTCAAGGAGGTGCTACGATAGAAACAAGAAAAATAGCTCTGAATATTCATAGGTACAACTGTCTTCAGGCTTAAAAAATATTATTATGCCACACAGCTATGATTATTTCAATAGGAATTGATAGATTAAATTACCGGTAGCCGCTCCTCGCAGACAAGGAAACCCGGTTTATTCAATCTTTTTGATAAACCGGGTTTATGTGAACTATATGCTATTTATTTGTGAGTATAGTGATTCTTTCTTTTAATTCGGTAATGGCTTTTTGTTGTTCTTTTAAATAAATTTGTTGCTCTTGAATTGCTTTTTGTTGTTCCTGGATAACTTTCGTTAGCACAGCAACTATGTCCATTGGACTTAATCCTTTTCGATCTGAAGTAGCAACCAAATCGGGAACATCTTCTGCAATAAAACCCACATGTTTATCGGAACTATCCACTTTATAGTTGTACGTTACCGGATTAAGTTTAGTTAGAGTATCCATAGCTTCCTCAATATTTAGATTTTCAATGTTTTCCTTTAGTGAACGGCTTGAAGCATTTGTCCACACACCGCCTGTCGTACATGATGCACCGTTGGACATGGCCAAGCTTCCATCCGTATTTAATCTCATTTTCCATGAACTATTGACTACTAAACGTAAAGGATGATTGGTTGTGGAACCAAAATTAGCATAAGCGTCTGTTGCATTAATGTAGTTTGCGGCACCGTCAGTTCGTTTCACGAGAATACACGAATTTGAACCGGTAGTATCTACTTCTACGGGATAGGCAGGAGTTTTTGTACCGATTCCCAATTTACCGTTAATAGTGACTATACTGTTGTCGAATTCTCCATAAATGAGGGGATCGCTGGTATCAGAATTGGCAATATAGAGCTTATTGGAGCCGGTTTCGTTATATCCTGATTTGTAACCCAGGAATAGGTTTTGATTTCCGGTTATATTTGAATATCCCGAATTCCAACCTAAATAGACATTTGTTACGCCTTCGGTATTTGAATTTCCAGCTCCATTACCAATAAAAGTGTTCCAATTACCAACAGAGTTATTAAATCCGGAATTATTGCCAATGAAAATGTTTTCTGTACCGGTAGTATTTGAGTAACCAGTGTTATCTCCGATAAAAATATTATTATTGGCAGTGGTATTATTATATCCAGCATTATTTCCTAGAAAGGTATTACTGCATCCGGTGGTATTGGTTGCACCGGCTTCACTTCCAAGAAAGCTGTTATTTGATCCTAAAGTATTTGTATTTCCTGCAAAATATCCTAGAAAAGTATTCCAACCTCCAGTTGTATTGTAAAATCCTGTATTATTCCCAATAAAAGTATTTGCATTGGCGGTGGAATTGGACCATCCTGAACCATGACCAACGAAGGTATTGAAGCATCCAGCACTATTTAAGTATCCGGAACTTCTGCCGATAAAAGCGTTGTTGGTCCCAGTAGTGATGGAAGCCCCGGCATCTTGCCCATAGAAAGTATTAGCATTTCCTTCGTAGCCATTAACGATATTAACATCTGGCGAAATAGTTGTTCCT
>JAKAGC010000116.1 GCA_021817755.1 Acidobacteriota bacterium
GATTAAGCGAATCTATTTCAAAAGTCTGATTCCCTTTTCATTGAAATACAGCCATAAAATTGTAACCGTATCCCAATCTACCCGCCGGGATATTTTAGAACGTTTTCCTAATATTGCCCCTGAGAAATTTCATGTCATCCACCACGGCGTAACACTTACTATTAGTTCTCCCAATGCATCTAATCACCTGGAAACATTCCGGTTGACTCCCAAAAAGTACTTCCTCTATGTGGGAACACTAGAACCCAGAAAAAATATACCGGGGATAATCGAGGCTTTTTTTCATGCCGTTGTTAATAACCCCCAGAGACAGGAAGGATTTAAACTCGTAATCACAGGTAAAAAGGGATGGTTTTACGAAAAGATATTCGAAACTGTTTCAAAACTCGGTATCGAGGATGAAGTCATATTCACCGGTTATATCGACGAAAATGTAAAAAATTCCCTCTTATCCAATGCATTCGGATTCGTTTATCCCTCCTATTATGAAGGATTCGGCCTGCCAATATTGGAAGCGATGGCTTACGGTGTTCCCGTTATTACCGGTAATGTCTCCTCGCTCCCTGAAGTTGCCGGTGATGCCGCTATACTCATTAATCCCCAAAAATGGGAAGAGATTTCCGCAGCCATGACACGTTTATTATCCAATCCTGATTTTTACATGGAGCTTTCGGAAAAAAGTAGTACCAGGGCACGGTTATTTACCTGGCAAAAGGCAGCCGAAGAAACTCTCGCTTTATTTCTTCCCACGTCTAACAACCCCGAAACAGATAATCCCAATAACACCGATGGAGACACTTGTGGAAAATAAGGAACGTTACACATTAACCATATCCATCGTTACGTTTAATAACCGTGATAAAATTGAAAAAGCGTTGAATTCGGTTATTGCCGCAGGTGCCTTATTAGATAGCTATCACATCATCGTTGTCGATAACGGTTCTTCCGATTCTACCCCAGAATTTATCGCCACTCATTTTCCCCAGGTTACAATTATTCATTCCGAAAATGTCGGATATGGCGCCGGCCATAATAAAGCAATGAATGAAATAAAAGGGCTCTCTCAATATCATCTGGTAATGAATCCCGATGTTTATTTTCCTCAGGAAGTTTTTCAACAATTAATCCGGTTTATGGATGAAACCCCAGATGCAGGTCTCGTGATGCCCAAAATTCTATATCCCGATAATTCCATCCAGTATCTATGTAAAATGCTGCCCACTCCTTTCGATCTCATCGGGAGACGTTTCCTTCCCGGTTTCCTAAAGCCCTTGTTCCGAAACCATTCCACCCGGTACGAGTTCAGACATAAAAACTACGAAGAAATGATGAACGTTCCCCATTTATCCGGATGTTTTATGTTTCTACGTTCCCAGGTTCTTGAAACTGTCGGTGGTTTTGATCCCCGATTTTTTATGTACCTTGAAGATGTCGATTTCTCACGCCGCATTCATCTCTTATACCGAACGCTTTATTATCCGTTTGTTTCAATTTATCATCATTATAACCAGGGTTCTTACAAAAAATGGCGACTCTTAAAATACCATGTAACTTCCGCGGTTAAATACTTTAACAAATGGGGATGGTTTTTCGATAAAGAGAGACGTATCATCAATCGATCGTTATAATTCCCACTATCCCTCTAACTTCTTTATAAACCCGTTTATCTCCGTTTATAAACATTCAACTCTTTCTTTTCTTTTTTATAAAAACTTATATTTAATAAAAGCATAAATTATTTATTAACAATCTTCTAAACTGTTTTATATCCGCCATCATTACAATATAAAATTTATCCGGGACCATTACCGGTATTTTCTCTAATACTGGTAAAAGAATTGCTTCTTCTTTTTATTAATAAATTCAAACAGGAATAGAGGTTAAAAGATGAAAAATGTTTTTTTGATGATCGGTTGTATACTTGTTTTCTTTATGGGATTGAATGCTGGGATAATTCTGGAAGGGAATTGCGGTTTGTATCATTTTTCAGATGATAATTTTAAAGAGCATTTTGGTGAGAAGGCCAGTCTTTTCGGTTTCGGTATCGGATATGAGTTTAATCATGTCGCATTAATTTTATCCGGGGAATACATGAACCGGGTCGGTGAGGATGATCAAGGGGCAAAAGGTATTGATTTTCAACTCATCCCTGTTTCGTTAACCGCCCGTTATTTATTTTCAAAAGGAGCGCTTCAACCTTTCCTCGGCCTTGGCCTTTCATATAATAAATATGATGATGATGTCGATGCTGCCATGGGGTTGATTGCAGAAGCAGGCGGATATTTTCGACTTGTTAAAAAATTGTATTTCGGCGCGTTAATTAAATACAACTATTTAAAATTCCTTCCCCAGGGCCTGGAAGTTAAAATGAGAGGTATATCGATGGAGGTGGGAATCACCTTTAAGTAAAATAGATGAATCCGTGGAGAGATGGATTGGGAAAGGAGTGTGATATTGCAAATTTCACAATTTTTTTGTGGTAATAATCAACAAATTGGTGTATAATATTCCGGTTTTGCCCTTAATAGGACAGGGCCCGAAATAATTTCAACCGCAAAAATCCAACATTAGAGGAAAAAGGCTATCAATGAAATTGACACTAATTAAACCCAACATCGGCTCCAGGAATGGATTAAAGTACAAAGACATCGGTTGTATGGAACCTTATGCACTCTCAATTATTGCCGGATTGACTCCTCCCGGTATCGATATTCGTTTTATCGATGAACGCATGGAAAATATCGATTTCGATTCCCCTACCGATATCGTCGCAATTAATGTAGAGACATTTACTGCTCGTAGAGCTTACCAGATCGCCCGAACCTTCCGTTCCAGGCACGTTACCGTTATTCTCGGAGGGTTTCACCCCTCCCTCATCCCCACTGAAGCGATTCGTTTCGCCGATTCTGTCGTGATCGGTGAAGTCGAACCCATTTGGAGTTCTATTCTTCATGACTTCCGAACCGGAAATTTAAAAAAAGTCTACAACAGCGGTTACCGTTGTGACATGAAAGGAATTCTTCCGGATCGTTCCATTTTTAACCGGTACAGGTATCTTCCGTTCACTCTTACTCACTACTCTCGCGGCTGCCCATACAGTTGCACTTATTGCCCCGATGCAGTTCTATATGAAGGCAACATCCGCTACCGGCCTGTTGAGGATGTTATTACCGATATCGAAAGTCAGAGCCGCCCCTATATCTTTTTCGTCGATAATAACATCTCTGCCAATAAGCAAAAATTTAAAGAACTGTTGCGGGAGTTAATTCCATTGCAAATCAAATGGGTCAGCCAGGCGGATATTAATGTCGGCGAAGATGACGAACTACTCGACCTTATGAAAAAAAGCGGCTGCGAAGGCCTCGTCGTCGGATTCGAAACTTTGAATCCCGACAACCTTACCCTAATGAATAAACCCCAAAACATAAAGGCTTTTTCCAGGTATGACATGAATATTACCCGTATCCACGATCACGGTATCGCCATATGGGCCGCGTTCCTGTTCGGTTATGATTCCGATACCAAAGATACCTTTAAATATACCATGGACTTTGCTTTAAGACACAAATTTCACTTTGCCGGATTTAACCCACTCATCCCCTACTACGGTACTCCCATCTACAACCGCCTTCAAGCCGAAAAACGCCTTCTATTCGATAAGTGGTGGTTAAATCCTGCCTACCGCTTCGGAGATGTTACCTTTCAACCCAAACATATGACCCCTGAAGAATTATCCCATGGGTGTATCGATTCATTAAAATACTTTTCAGGATTTCCTTCTCTTCTCAAACGCAGTACCAATTTTAAAGTCGTATTTAAGGACTTTTTCTTATTTAAGGTATTTTTTATTTATAATATGCTAATTCGAAGAGAAATCAGAAAAAAGGAGTATATCGAGCTCGGATATACCCTCGGAAGTGATGCTCCCGAAATTTACTATCCCGGGGACCCATTACTCGAAGAATTAAGAAATTAAATTTATCGATAAGAATCAATCGTTTCTTGCTCGGAATGCCGGGATTCCCGTAATGTGTTCTCCAAGAATCAGGGCATGAACATCATGTGTGCCCTCATATGTTTTAACCGATTCCAGGTTACACATATGGCGAATCACCGGGTATTCCAGCGAGATACCGTTTGCTCCCAGTATATCCCGTGCTTCCCTGGCGATATTCAATGCCATGTAAACATTGTTCCGCTTTAACATCGAAATATGAACATACTCTGCTTTCCCTTTATCTTTTAAGCGTCCTACTTGAAGAGCCAATAACTGCGCCTTTGTAATTTCCGTTAACATATCTGCCAGTTTCTGTTGTACCAACTGAAATGCCGCAATCGGCGAATCGAATTGAATACGGGTTTTTGAATAATCCAACGCTGTCAGGTAACAATCCATAGCGGCCCCAATCGCTCCCCACCCAATACCATAACGCGCTTGAGTCAAACATTTTAACGGACATTTTAAACCCTGACTGTTCGGCATTAATTGGCTCTCCGGCAACTCCACATCTTCGAATACCAGCTCCGATGTTATCGATGCTCGCAAACTTGCCTTATGCTTAATCTCCGGTGCAGAAAATCCCTTCATTCCTTTTTCCACCAAAAAGCCACGGATTCCATCCGGTGTTTTTGCCCAAACAACTGCCACATCTGCAATCGTTCCATTGGTGATCCACATTTTGGACCCATTTAAAATCCAGCGATCTCCTTTCTTTACCGCATTCGTTTTCATTCCACCCGGATTCGAACCGAAATCCGCTTCCGTTAAACCGAAACATCCGATTTTTTCTCCCTGGATTAATCCCGGTAGATACTTCTGCCGTTGTTCTTCCGAACCGAATGTATAAATCGGGTAAATGACAAGCGCACTTTGTACCGAAGCAAAGCTCCGTACACCGCTGTCGCCTCGCTCCAATTCCTGCATCATTAATCCATATGCTGTATTGGATATTCCCGCGCCACCGTACTCATTTAAGGTAGCGCCGAATAACCCAAGGCTCGCCATCTCTTTAACCAATTGAAAAGGGAATTCCCCTTTTTCATAATAATCACCGATTATCGGCTTTACCCGTTCCATGACGAATTCATTTGTCGTCCCCAGGACCATTTTTTCTTCGTCAGTCAACAACTCCTCTATATTTACGAAATCTACATAATGATTCATTTCGCCTCCGGCTTTAATTACGTTATTTTATTGCCTTTTAAATTCGTTGTCAACCCTCATCTCGTTTCCACTCATATCACCTCACACTACTATTGCTTTTCTTAAGAAAAACATTATCTATTTTTTTTGCAAAAAAATCCATATTTATTGCGTCTCTTTATATTGAAAAATGAACCGTAGTCTAGTACTCTTTTTTGGTAATATATATAACGCTTACCAGGAGAAACCGAATGATCACCGGCAAATTATATAAATCTGTAACACTTATCGTCTTTTTACTGATTATAACGACTTGCATGCTGCCTGCGGCAACTCCCCCCAATATCAAAGAAAACCCCACAACTCAAACCATTTTTAAACTCTCAAATAGTGTTGTTACCTGTTATGTAAAAATAGAAAAGGAACAGCTTATCTCCGATTCCGTCGAAACCCTTCCCCAATGGCCAACAATAAACCAGGTTCCCATTAAAATCGAAACCGACGCCGATTTCTGTCTCGATATCATGTGGACCGATTGGCAGGCGCCCGGAAAAATTCATAATGCCGACAATCCCGTAATGCTCACCAAGCAAGATTTTAAACTTGCTTCTTCTCTTAATCGAGATAATAGCGACGGCAGCAAAGAATTAATTATGACTTTTAAATCTCAAGACCTCCCTCTCGAATTAAGTTTAACATATAAACTCGATAAAGATGCCTTTTTTGTCCGTCGTCGCCTCAGTGTCCGTGACCCTAAAAAGAATAATCATTTTTTACAATCGATATGGCCAAGGTCTTCAATACTCTTCGGTAAGGCAGACATCATTAAATCCGGTGAATTCGGAAACCCTGTTGCCCTTCTTAAAGAAAATGGCGGTGCTTTTTTCGGTCTCGAATATCCCGCCTCTGAAAATACTATTGAGATTCTTCCCGGTCATGTGATGAAAATCCGTACCGGCCAGGAAATCGGATTGAAAATCGACTCAGACCCCATCGAAAGTGAGTGGACTGTTACCGGTTTATCCCCTGATTCCCATGTTCAGCTCTGGTTTGAGAAATATCTCGACAGTATCCGGGTGGTTCCTTTAAAACCCTATTTATTATATAACTCCTGGTACGATGTCCGCTCTCCCGAATATACCAAACGCCCCGAGGATATAATGAATGAAGCCAATGTCCTCCGTATCGTGAATGATTTTAAACGGGAAATGGTAGAAAAACGCGGCCTCCATCTCGACGCTTTTGTTTTGGACGATGGCTGGGATGTGTATAAAAGCGATTGGGAACTCCGCAAAACCGAATTCCCCAACGGACTTAAACCCATTTCCGATGTCTTAAAAGAAATGGGTACAGCTCTCGGTATCTGGTTCGGTCCAACTGGTGGATACTCTTTCCGTAAATGGCGCATCGACTGGATGAGAGAACACGGTTACGAAATTGTCAATGACCAACTCTGCGTTGCAGGCACAAAGTACCATAACCTTCTTAAAACACGCGTCACCGATTTCGTAAAAAATCAAGGTGTCGCTTATTATAAATGGGACGGTATCCAATTTTCATGCAGCGAACCTGACCACGGTCACCCAGTCGGTATCTATTCCCGCCGTGCTGTTATCGAATCCGTTAAAGACCTCAGCCTCTCAGTCAGACTGCTCAATCCCTCTGTTTTCCTCAATATCACCTCCGGCACCTGGCTCAGTCCCTGGTGGATGAAATACGCCAATATGATCTGGATGCAAGGGTACGATTACGGTTACGCCAATGTCCCCTCCATCAGCCAGAGAGATGCTGCTATTACTTACCGTGATTCCGTTCTTTATGAAAATTACGGAGTGAATCACTCCTGGTTCCCTCTCTCCAATCTTATGACCCACGGCATAATCAAAGGTTACCTTGAACGTCTCGGCAGCGAATCCGAGTCCCTCGAGAAATTTACCGATGATGTTATTCTTTATTTTGCACGCGGTGTCACCATGTATGAACTCTATATCTCCCCCAATATACTTACCGGCGGCGAATGGGACGCCATCGGGAATGCTATTCGTTGGGCAAAAGACCGTTTCGACATTTTAAAACATACCCGCATGATCGGAGGAAGTCCTGAAAAGCGAGAACCTTACGCATATGTTCATTTTTCAGGAAAACGCGGTATCGTAGCCATGCGTAATCCCTTTATCACACCCCGTTCACTTACATTTAAACTCGATCCTGCCGCAGGTATAGATCCCTTTGCTTCTTCCCTCGTACTCGAAAAAGTCTACCCCAATCGATATATCTCCCCATCCCTCTACTCTGCCGGTGCCCAAATCGAAGTGCCTCTCCAGGGCTATGAAACCGCTATTTATGAAATCTATCCTCTCGAAAACGCTTCCGAACCCTTGCTCGGAGGGGTTATCTTCGATGTCGCAAAAGAAGAAGGCAATACCTATACTCTCAATATTCACCACGCCCAAACAGATGCCCGCTTTCTCAATCCCGAAACCATTTCTCATATTAAACTCGATGGAAAAGAGGTATCCCTCGATCACTTTTCGCTCCCCTCTACTCCCCTACCCGAGCCCATTAAACCCCGTAACATGGTTACCACTCCCAAAGGCGCCGCTGTTTCATTCCAGGTTGATCAAATTCCCGCTTCTGCGCAATTGTGCTTCCTACTCGAACCCTCTGCCCAATCCGGCTCCGATCTACCCGTTTATGAAGCTCATACATCCGGAAACGACAAAAATCCCGATTTTGAATTTATTGTCTTTATCGATGGGAAAAAAGTCGAAATTGAAACCGAAAAACAAGAAGGTAGATGGGCATGGATTAAAACAAGTGTTAATGCACAAAATAAACTATATAACGCGGAAATACGTATTAACCCATTGAAGAAAGATAAAAAATGGGGAGGAAAAATTTCCGCATACATGATTTATTATGTTAAACCCCATAACTTTGAAGTTCAAATTGACCTCCCAGGGGTTCTGGCGGCAAGACGAGCGATGCCGCTTTTACCCCTGGCTTTTCAAGGTGATAAAGGAGCCATTGATTTAGGCTCTGTTTTTGTAAAGTAACATGATGCCGGGGGCTTTTTTGTAAAAACGCCCCCGGACCCCCCAAAAACTTTTATTTAATTGGAAAATGATAAATTTTAACCTGGAAATATAATGAATGAAATAATCGAACAATTCGATATCCCCGGAAATTGCACAGAAATTAAACCCTATGGAAACGGCCATATCCACGATACATATCTCGTGGAAACTCTGACAAATAATGAGACAAGGAGATTTATACTCCAAAGGTTGAATACACACGTATTCCCCAACCCTCCCAATATCATGGAAAATATTCTACGCGTCACGTCTCATATCAGGGAAAAACTCGAAAAAGAAGGATTCCCACTAAAGGAAATCGATAGGAGAGTACTTCGGATTATTCCTACCCGGAACAGCGAAAGTTATTATATCGATCCCGGGCAGAATTACTGGCGCGTTTACCGTTTCATCGAAAGAACATGCAGCTACGATACACTCCAAACCCCTGAGCAATTATACCAGGTTGCCGCTATGTTCGGCACATTTCTTCATACCCTGAGAGATTTTCCTCAACCCCCGTTACATGATACCATCCCCCTTTTCCATGACGGTCCTTCACGTTTCCAAACATTTAAAGAAGTGCTTGAAGCAGATACTTGCAATCGTGCCCATCTTGTAAAAGAGGATATCGATTTTATATTACAAAATGCATCCATGTTCCAGGTAATCCCCCGGCTCGTTTCCCAAAAGAAAATCCCCATCCGCGTTACTCATAATGATAC